>JBGTGG010000442.1:0-6316 GCA_041746855.1 Cyclobacteriaceae bacterium
TCATGTGATCAAAGAAAAGTATTTGCAATTATACCTTGATGAGTTCTGCTTCAAGCTGAACAGAAGGTATTCGGTGAATCTATTTGATAACCTTATCCTTAGTGTAATTTAGTGGTATGTTTACGGACTATCAGATTAAAATTTAAATAAATAGAGAATTTTATAATCCTTTCTGAAGAAATTAGAGAACTACATTTCCGATTTTTTGATAAAAACCATACAAAATCAGGTGTTTTTCATTTTCATGAAATCTTCTTTTGACCGGTTAAAAACAAGCTTTTGAAATCCCATTCATTTTAGTTTAACTTAAATCCCGAAAGCCACCCATTTATGAAATACTTCAAACTCACCATACTTTTACTCTCTATTATTATTACTGAAGTCCAGGCTCAAAAGAAAACCAAATCCAATCCAAACAAAGCGGCTGTTATCGAATGGGTTGACAGCAACTCCGCTACCCTTTCGGAAATGAGTGATAAAATCTGGGGATACGAAGAAATAGCATTTCAGGAAACAAAATCCGCCAAACTATTAGCCGATTATGCCGAATCACAGGGCTTTAAGGTAACGCGTGGTGTGGCAGAAATCCCTACCGCTTTTGTTGCGGAGTACGGATCTGGAAAACCAGTAATTGCTATTTTAGGAGAATTTGATGCCCTTCCTGGACTTTCACAAAAAGCAGTTCCAACAAAAGACCCACTGCATGAAGGTGGAGCAGGTCATGGGTGTGGCCATAATCTTTTTGGTGTTGCTTCTTTGGGTGCTGCCACAGCTATCAAAGACTTAATTGCGCAGGGAAAGTTAAAAGGCACTGTACGATTTTACGGAACTCCCGCAGAAGAAAAATATTTTGGCAAACTTTGGATGATCCGCGCTGGTCTTTTTGATGATGTGGATGTGTGTATGGATTGGCATCCTGGCGATGAAACCAAAGCAGCTGTTCAACGTGGTTTGGCGCTGGTGGATTTTATGGTTGAATTTACCGGGCAAGCTGCACATGCCAGTGCCGATCCGTGGAACGGACGGAGCGCTTCGGATGCTTTGGAGTTATACACAACAGGCATTAACTATTATCGTGAGCATGTAAAACCAACGGTTCGCATTCATTACCATATTCAGGATGCCGGACAAGTCGTAAACGTAGTGCCTGATTATTCCCGCATCTGGACACGCGTCCGGGATACCAGACGAGAAGGAATGGAAGTTGTTTGGAAACAAGTGGAGCGAATTGCAGAAGGTGCAGCGATCATGGCAAATGTTGACTATAAAATTTCATTGATCTCGGGTGTTCACGAAGTATTGGTAAACCGAACAGGAGCTGCTGCACTTCAAAAGAATATGGAATACCTCGGGGGGATTCAATACACAGCAGCAGAAACCGATTTTGCTAAAAAAATCCAAGCATCAACCGGAAAGAAAGAAATTGGGATGGAAGCATCTATCCATCCGATGGAAGAAACCCTGGAGCATCCGGGGGGTGGTTCAACAGATGTGGGCGATGTGAGTTTTGTTGTTCCCGTTATTCGATTGTCGGCCACAACTGGTCCGAAGGGCACTCCCTGGCACTCGTGGGCGGTTGTCGCCTGTAGCGGCATGAGTATTGGCCACAAAGGAATGTGGTATGCAACCAAATCACTTTCCATGACAATGGTTGATCTTTTTGAAGATGCCGCTTTACGCGAAGGCGTGAAAAAGGAATTCAAAGAAAGAAAAGGAGACTATGTCTATAAAGGAATAATTCCGGAGGGTCCCCCACCCATCGAAAATTAATCGCACATCTTATTTATAAGCGTAACATGGTGTCAGACAGGCCAAAAGCATGTCGCTAAAATTTCGTACCTTGTACGCTCAATTCCTTGAATCTGCCAGAAATTAGCGTGTAAGCTCACATTTTACGCTTGTTTCTTGATTTTTTTAATTGTTCACCTTACTTAGATCACCTATGAGACAATTAAAAATCACGAAGCAGATTACCAATCGGGAGAGCCAATCCCTTGATAAGTATTTGCAAGAGATTGGTAAAGTTGATCTGATTACGGCTGAAATGGAAGTAGAACTGACCATTCGCATCCGGGAAGGCGACCAACTCGCACTTGAAAAACTGACCAAAGCAAATCTGCGGTTTGTCGTCTCTGTAGCAAAGCAATATCAAAACAATGGAATGACCTTGGGCGATTTAATAAATGAAGGAAACGTTGGACTCATTAAAGCCGCAAAACGGTTTGATGAAACCCGCGGGTTTAAATTTATATCCTATGCAGTTTGGTGGATACGCCAATCCATGCTTCAGGCACTTGCAGAACAAGCACGTGTTGTGCGACTTCCGTTAAATCGGGTGGGTATGATCAAACAAATATCAAGGGCTTCTTCTATGCTGGAGCAGCAATTCCAACGTGAACCCTCCACCGCGGAAGTAGCGGCAGCAATGGATATTACTGAACAGGAGGTAGAAAACACCATGCGCGTAGCGGGCCGGCATGTTTCCGTTGACGCTCCGTTTGCGAATGGGGAAGACAATAGTTTGTTGGATGTTTTGGAAACACAGAGTGAAGAAAAGCCGGACTCATTCCTAATGGTAACATCATTGAAAAGTGAAATTGCACGTGTGCTGGCAACCTTGACCGCCCGTGAGTCAGAAGTGCTTTGCGATTATTATGGTTTAAATGAAACAACCCAACTTTCCCTCGAAGAGATTGCAGACAAATTTCATCTCACACGGGAACGCGTACGACAAATAAAAGAAAAAGCAATACAGCGCTTGAGGCGATCTTCAAAAGTGCCCCTAATGGCATACTTAGGATAACCAATCAATTTTAATCTTTAAAATTCAAATTATGGAAAATCAAACGTATATCCCCATTTGGACGAAGTACCGACCGGCAATTCTTCAATTGATGGTAACATCACATGAAGGGCCGCAGGAATATCAATTCTTTAGCCATGAATTCAAAAGGCTAAATCCAAAAGAGAAAGGAGGCTACTCTTTTACCCTTCAGGCTTTTCAGGGTAAAGCCCAAAACAATATCCGCAATTCGATGGTGGCGCAGAACCTGCTCCACGTATTGGACTCATCTAAAAAAGCTTCTGCGCTTTTGGCGGATGATCAATACGAGTTTTCCATGGACAAGCAATTCGTATTGCATGTCAGTAAGGTAGAAACCGAGGAAAAAGAAGAAGTGGTTGAAATCGGGGAGGAAAAGGCTGATTAGGCTCAAATTACCAACATTAGGATAATAAAGTAATTAGGCATACATTTGCAGGGTAATCAATTTAATGTTCCTACCTTTTAGTAAATAATCATTCCTTTTATTTCATTCTGCAAAAACAGAATAATTTCAAATAGAATATTACTGGTAATTCGTTGGGGGCGCTAATCGTTGATTGCAAACTTTATTAACATTTTATAAAAATTAACAATGCAAGGAACAGTAAAATTCTTTAATGAAACCAAAGGTTTCGGTTTCATTAAACCGTCTGACTCAAGTGAAGACATCTTTGTCCATACTTCTGGACTTATTGACGAAATTCGTGAAAACGATCAAGTTGAGTACGAAGTTGAGCGTGGCAAAAAAGGCATGAACGCAGTTAACGTAAAAGTTATCGACTAATTTGCGTAACGCAGTAAATAAAAAAAACCACCCAATGGGTGGTTTTTTTTATGCCTTGTATTTCGAAAGGTTATTTAGCCAACCTAACTTTAATAGCATTTGGCCCCTTAAAACCCTTTTCAGTTTCAAAAGTCACCAAGTCATTTTCTTTAATGGAATCAATCAGGCCATTGCTGTGAACAAAAATACTGTCACCGCTATCCATATCTTTTATAAAACCAAAACCTTTTGAAGTATTAAAGAAAGCCACTCTTCCATTGCGTACAGCGGAAGCTGAATCGGCAGACTCCAGGTTTCGTGAACCTAGCACAACATCCTCCAGCTTAATTGTTTTCTTTTTGGTCGGGTCCGGAGGAGTGGAAGTAATATTTCCGTTCTCATCAACGTATGCCATCATATCTTCCAACGAACTTCCTTTCTTGGAATTGGCTTTGCGCTCTTCCATGCGTTGTTCCTTTTCCTTGCGCTTTTGGATTCTTTTCTTTTCTAATTCTTTCTTATTAAAGGTTTCTTGCGGTCTTCCCATTGTTTTTTACTGTATTGTTTAGTTTTAAAATCGTTTTTTGCCCGCTGTACTGGAGAATAGATGAGGAGGTATCCCGACCAATCCAAAAGGATTCGCAATTTACCAATTCTTTTTCAATATGTAATTGCAATTCAGAGCTTTGTAGTTATCCAATGTGCTTTCACGGTCAATAAACAATATTTTAACAACAAAAATAACTGATAAATGTTCCGTATAGAAGTCAAATCACATACTCCAAAACTGCTACCACATGACAAGCAGTGCCCGCCAATACAAACAAGTGCCATATAAAATGACCATAGCGAATGCGATGATCAAACACAAAAAAGATCACACCAACCGAATAACTAAGTCCACCCGCCAGCAACCAAAACAACCCCCAGCCAGGCAATGCCTCGTAGAGGGGTTTGGCTGCGAGTACGCCCAGCCATCCCATTCCCAGATAAAGTATAACTGACAACCTGTTTGTTTTAATATTCTGGATCGACTTCAGTACCACTCCACCTGCTGCCAATCCCCACACAATTCCAAACAAGGACCAACCCCACCCGTCTGGTAAAATGATCAGGGTAAACGGTGTATATGTTCCGGCAATCAAAAGAAAGATTGCACTATGATCGAATATCTGGAAGACACGCTTTGCCTTGTTGTGCGGAAATGCATGGTACAACGTTGAGGAAATGTAAAGTAGCATCATGGTGAGCCCGAATATGCTGACCCCAACAATCGCTGCTGTACCTAAAGGAATTGCTTTCAGAATTAAAATCGGGGTAATCGCAACCGCACCTAAAAATCCAACGCCATGACTAATGCTATTGGCAATTTCTTCTCCTAGCCCTTGTCTGCGATGTCCTAATGTTGTAGCGATCATTATTAGGTATACGGATTTCTATAAAATTTATTTTGACAGCATGGGTTTTATTTGCAAATAATCTTGATCCTCTTTGCTAAGGAAATAGTCTTCCGAAGAAATTTAGACCTAACAAAATCATTAAACAAATAGAATCTACCGGTTAAGTGCTTATTATGTTCATGATTTTTATCATTTTAAAGGAAGGTGCATCACCCTACATTCGTGCCCAAGCTTTAAATTTTCAACGGAATATGGGAAACACAAAACTAGCCACTCACGAAGAAACAGGATTGATCTTACAACGCTATGATCCAACCTTGGCCCATCATTTAGTCTATACATATGATGAACTTCAGGAAATCGGAATACAACCCGCGTTCCTTATGGCGTTGCTTGAAGTGTTTGAAGATCGGGCAGCATTCAAACGGGAAAAGTTTGAAGACTTTTCACTGGCTGAAATTGTAGCGTATATACAAAAAACGCATACCTACTATATCAATAAAAAGCTACCTGAAATTGAGCAGAGCATCCATCTCTTAGGAAAAGCCTATTCGGAAACCCACCCCTTGTTATTGCTTCTTCATACCTTTTATACAACGTACACCCGGCACCTGGCAAAACATATTGAAATGGAGGAACACGATCTGCTTCCTTATATTATTGAATTGGAGAAGGCATCAAAAAAGGAAAACAAAAGGATGGATGGCCCTGCCATTTCAATCAGCAGTTTCATCGATCACCACCACGATACAGAAAAAGACCTGGAAGAAGTACGAGCTGCAATTTTGCATTACACTCCTCCACCTGATCAGCAAACCCGTTATCGTATTTTACTTTCCCAACTTCAGGTATTGGAGAACGACTTGGCCGTTCATGCGCTGATCGAGGATGAAGTTTTATTGCCACGTGCTTTAGCCCTTGAAAAAAATCAGTAGCCAGGAGTTACTGCGTTGAAAATTTATAGATGGTTTGAGAAGAATATGCCTCACCGGGACGAAGCAAGGTAGTGGGCATATTCGGCTGGTTTGGTGAATCGGGACTGTGCTGGGTCTCCAAACATAAGCCGCTTCTGAAATTATAAACCGCTCCTCCTTTTCCGGTTATGGTTCCGTCAAGGAAATTTCCAGTATAGAATTGCATTGCCGGCTCGGTAGTAAATACCTCCATGAACCTTCCACTTGCAGGATCGTGAACAGTTGCTGCTTTTACAATTCCATCTTCACCGGCATTTAGAATCCAGTTGTGATCAAAACCATTTGCCAAAACCAGTTGCTCATGATTTTCACCAATCCTATTGTTGATAACCTCAGGTTGGTTGAAATCAAATGG
>JBGTGG010000443.1:0-20217 GCA_041746855.1 Cyclobacteriaceae bacterium
TCGGCACCCATTGCTTTACTAATGAAAAAACCAATCAGGAACATGAGGATAAAATACACCAATAACGGAATGGCAATCCGGACAACATCCAGTGGGATTTGAACAATCAGTTCACCTTTCAACGAGAACATCACCACAATAGTAAAGAGCAAAGCGATCAACGTAAGTGGTGAAATGGTTGGGATGAATTTGGTTTTATACCAATCTCCTCCTTTTAGTTTCACTAAAATTATTCTGCTTAAAAGTCCGGTCAGAAAAGGTATGCCTAAATATATCGCAACACTTTCTGCAATCGTAGCGATGGATATATTGACAATCGCTCCATCAAAACCAAAATAGGGAGGCAACACCGTGATGAAAATCCATGCATAAAAACTGTATGCAAAAACCTGAAAGATACTGTTCAATGCCACCAGGCCTGCTCCATATTCGCTACTGCCTTCAGCCAGGTCGTTCCATACCAACACCATGGCGATGCACCGGGCAAGCCCAATTAAAATTAATCCCACCATGTATTCGGGATAATCTTGTAGGAAGATCAATGCAAGTATGAACATCAGCACCGGACCAATGATCCAGTTTAATAACAATGATATTGAAAGTACTTTTACATTTTTAAAAACAGTGGGCAGTAATTTATAATCCACTTTTGCCAGTGGCGGATACATCATGAGGATTAACCCGATGGCAATTGGAATGTTGGTGCTTCCGCTGCTGAAGGAATTAATAAAAGTGGAACTGGATGGAAAGAAATACCCGATCGCTACACCGATGGCCATGGCCAGAAATATCCACAGTGTTAAGTATTGATCTAAAAAACCAAGACGTTTTTGTTTTGTGGTCATGCCTTCATTTTAATTTGTGAGAATACATAAAACATTTCCGCTGCGATCTGCATTGAGCGCTCATCATATTTTTCAGTTTCTTCGGGTGTTCCGTCAAATTCTTTTGGGTCGTTGTAACGAATGGGGATTCGCTTTTCAGTTCCGGGAATGAAGGGGCAATTTTCATCGGCATGGGAGCACACCATTACAGCTGCGAATTGTCCTGCTTTGTTAATCGGGTCATCAAATAGTTTTGAGAATGCATTGATGGGTTCATGATCATCGGAGTTGAAAACAAAATAAACTGGATTAGAATCACCTTTGGAAGAAACCCGAAATCCACTTCTTTTAATAGAAGCGACTGCGCGTTCATTGAAAGCGGTTTCTTCAACACCCCCTGAATAGCAATTAGCAGGAACACCATAATAAACGGCAGCCGTTTTTGCCCATATCTGTGCGAACTGACTTCTCCGCGAGTTGTGTGTGCAAATAAAGTTCAAGTTGATATCCTTTCCTGTTGCGACTTTGCTTTGGATGTAATCGATCAAAACCTGAAGCACTTCTTTTCTTTCTTCTGGAATATTTTGTTCGCGGATTTTTTTAATCGTTGTTAAAAGCTCGGGTAGCAGCGTGGTTTGAGTTTGCATAACGACTGGTATGATTAGAATGAATGCAGAAATTACTTATCGCAATATTACGATAAGATTTTCAATGAGCAAAGCCTTTTTTGGTTTTAGGCCGTAACCTGCGTCCCTCATTAATTCCGCTTTGAAATTAGTTTATTAAAAGCCAGTCGACTTACTTCGCTAAAAATTGTAACTATGTCGTGGATAGAAATTGTAGGGCACTCCGGTGCATTTCTAAGCAGCATTACCTTTATACCACAAGTTTATAAAGTTTGGCAAACCAGGAGCGTGCGCGATTTGAGTTTATCCATGATGATCATTGTATTTGTCAGTACCGTATTTTGGATTATATATGGTGTTGCGCTGGGGTTGTGGCCGGTGATTTTATGCAACAGTATCATTAGTGTACTGAGCCTTACTTTGGTGTACTTCAAATTTGCATTTAAGCTTCCGTCCGATCGCTCACCCCTCTGACCGCTCAAAACAGCCCGACTGACTAACCGTCTGACCGCTCCGTCAGACCGCTCAAAGCGGTCTGACGGATAATTCAACAACTACCGTACGGTCTTGTCCGTTGACAGCTTCAAACAAGACCCTTATCAATTTTTTTACACTAATTTTTTATTATTGCGCTACTTTAGCGTTTTACAAAGCAGGATTATGGAAGAAGTTGCAGTAGACAAGCATCAGGAACATCAGGAAAAGATCAAACAGGTTTTCTCGGAGGTAGGAAAAGTAGTGGTCGGCCAGGAGTATATGGTGAACCGGTTGTTGATCGGATTGTTTTCGAATGGCCATATTTTGTTGGAAGGTGTGCCCGGGCTGGCCAAAACCTTAACAGTAAGTACGCTTTCACAAGCCTTGCACCTCGATTTTTCAAGAATCCAGTTTACCCCTGATTTGCTTCCCTCCGATTTGGTGGGAACAATGATCTACAACCAGAAGGAAGGGATCTTTGAAGTAAAGAAAGGACCTATTTTCGCAAATATCATTCTTGCCGATGAGATCAACCGCTCCCCGGCCAAAGTACAATCTGCTTTGTTGGAGTCGATGCAGGAAAAACAAGTGACCATTGGGGAAACCACTTTTCAATTGGATCGACCATTCCTGGTATTGGCAACACAAAACCCGATCGACCAGGAAGGAACATACTCCTTGCCGGAAGCACAGGTCGATCGTTTTATGATGAAAGTGTTTGTGGATTATCCTACCAAAGAGCAAGAATTGGAAATCATGCGCAGGATTTCCAATCTGCAATTTGCACCGAAGTTGAACGCGCTGCTTACGAAAGCCGATATTTTTGATATCCGTGATCAGGTAAATAAAGTAAAGATATCTGAATCACTGGAGCGCTATATTATAGAGTTGGTCTATGCTACGCGCTTCCCATTGGAATATAAATTGAACGAACAAGCACAGTATATCCAGTTTGGTGCTTCGCCACGCGCCAGCATTAATTTAAACTTAGCAGCCAAAGTACACGCCTACATTCAAGGGCGTGATTTTGTATTGCCGGAAGACATCAAAGAAGTAGCGATGGATGTGATGAACCACCGGATTTTACTCAACTACGAAGCCGAAGCAGACAATATTAAAACAAGTGATATCATTAAGGTTATCCTGAATAAAGTGCCGATTGGCAAATAATGTTTCACGCAACATTTGGATCATAAAATTTTAATGTTCTTAACACTGGAATAACGGATTGATGGATTCATTAAATCGTAATATTGCGATTTAATTGAAAGTCAATGAATTAGCATGTATTTGGGTCTTAACAATTTGGTAATACTGGCTTGCGGATAGGTTAACAGTAAGAACTGACCTTTGCATAAATTTTAATTATGCGTAATCTGTATTTGGCTTTTTTCTCACTGATTTGTTCGTACTCCTTTGCACAAACTGGAACCATTTCCGGAAAAGTCACGGACACGAACACAGGTGAAGAAATTATTGGTGCGAATGTTTCTATTCAAGGAACACAGGTAGGTAGTGCGACTGATGTCCAAGGGAGTTACTCTATACCTGCTTTAAAACCTGGCACCTATACTTTATTGATATCTTTCATTACCTATAAGATCCATACCGTGCCGGATGTTGTTGTGGAAGCTGGTAAGATCACCACCATTAACGTTTCTATGCTTGAAGATGCTACGGAACTGAGCGAGGTTGTGGTACAAGGAACACGTGAAATTAACAACGACTATTCATTGATCAATTCTATTCGTGAAAGTAAGCTCGTAGTAAGTGGTATTTCTTCTGAGCAAATTGTTCGTATACCCGATCGGGATGCAGCACAAATAATGCAGCGGGTACCGGGTGTAAGTATTGTAGATAATCGCTTTGTGATGATTCGTGGGGTTAGTGAACGCTATAATCAGGTAATGATTAACCGGTCAATTGGTCCAAGCACCGAAGTGGACAAACGTTCCTTTTCATTTGACTTGATTCCCAGTGGATCTATTGATCAAATATTGATTTATAAGTCAGGTACACCCGAGCTACCAGGCGATTTTGCTGGTGGAATTATTCAGGTAATGACCAAGCAGGCAACCGATGAAAATTATTTTAAAATAGGAACTTCAGTAGGGTATCGAGTTAATACGACCTTTAATGATCATAAAAATAGTGACGGAAGCCCAACGGATATGCTTGGATTTGACAATGGGTTTCGTTCACTTCCTCCAGGTTTTCCGTCTACCACCCAATTAGTTTCTACAAGTCGAACAGATGCTCTTCGTGAACAGGCCGGGAAATCACTTACCAATAATTTCGATTATGCTACCGGTTCGGCTCCGATGGATTTTGGAGTATCCTTTGAGTTGTCGCAGAATTTCAATATCAAGCAAGTAAAAATCAACACCCTAACCAACATTACATACTCGAATTCTTATCAATTTAAAGATGTTGAGTTTAACCGTTATTTATTTAGCGGTGGTGTAGGCGATGAAGTTGAAACGCGATTTGCGTATCAAGACAAGTACTATGAGAATGATGTTCGTATAAGTGCAATTTCTAACTGGGCCTTCGTTTTTAGTGATCGCCACAAAATCGAATTCAAAAATCTGGGAAATTTACTGGGTGAAAACCAAACGATTTTGCGCGAAGGCCAAGACTTGTTCCTGAATGCCGATCGCTTTTACAAAAATTATGCTTACCACTATTTAAGCAGATTGATCTATTCAGGGCAATTGCAGGGCACACATAAGTTTGGCGACAAGACCTTTACACTAGATTGGACAACTGGTTATAATTTTGTAAACCGTGATGAACCTGATTTCAGACGTTTCAGAACGTTCAGACTCGTTTCTTCTGGAGAAGAAGGTTACCAGATGCAGTTGCCACCAAGTGCAAACTTATTTGAGACAGGCAGATTTTACTCCGACTTAACCGACAGAGGAATTTCCAATGGAATTAATATAGAAAAGAAATTTGGTAATCTTGATGAAAAAAAGACACCGACATTGCGGGCAGGATATTATGTAGAGTCTAAGACACGTGCATTTAACTCGCGCTATGTTTCCTATTTATACCCAGGTTTCTTTGATCCACAAGTAGGTGAGGAATTAATTCGATTGCCGCTTGCTACAATTTTTTCTCCTGAAAATATTCGATCGCAAGATGGCTTTGTTATTGAAGAAGGAACACGCCCTTCGGATTCTTATACTGGCGATAACCTTTTGTTGGCGGGATACATTGGTGGAAGTTTGCCCCTTGGTAAATTCGATATTGCCGGTGGTTTCAGACTGGAAAGTAATCGTCAACAGATTTTATCAGCAACTAATAATGGGCCGGTGAAAGTTGATAATCCGGTGATTTCACCAATGCCTTTTATTAACACCGCGTATAATCTTACCGATCGATCCTTGGTGCGTTTAGCGTATTCAAGAACGGTCAATCGTCCGGAGTTTAGGGAACTTGCTCCTTTTCTATTTTATGATTTTGAACTAGAGCTAGGTGTTTTTGGAAATCCGGATTTGAAAACAGCAGAAATCGACAATGTTGATTTACGCTGGGAAATGTATCCAAATCCAGGTGAATTGATTAGCGTTGGAGCCTTCTATAAGTCTTTCCGAAATCCGATAGAATCCATATTACAATTAACGACCGAATCTCCACAAGCAACTTTCGGGAATGCCGACAAAGCGACTTCCTATGGATTGGAATTAGAAGTTAGAAAATCATTGGCAAGTCTAGGTGTATCACGTTTTCTACGGAATATGGCAGTAAACTTTAACGCATCGTATATCTATTCTGAGGTTGATTTGGGATCACAAGCTGGATTCCAACAACAAAAGCGCGAACTACAGGGTCAATCACCTTATCTACTTAATACCGGACTCTATTATACTGACAATGAGAAAAATTTTTCTGTATCGGCCGCTTATAATATTTTCGGACAACGAATCTTTCAGGTGGGAGATATAAATTTCCCTTCTATTTATGAATTATCAAGACATTCGTTGGATTTACAGCTTGCCAAAAAATTCGGAAGAATAGAAACGAAGTTGAACATTCAAAATTTATTAAATGCCGAATACAGATTTTATCAGGATACGGACATAAATAATAAGATCGATACAGATTCTCAGGATGCATCTATTCTGCGATACAAAACTGGTCAACAATTTAGTTTTAGTGTAAGTTATAAGATCAGCAAATAATTTCCATTGTTAACCTTAAGTTAAGGGTCATGTCTGAAATTAATCGGATATGACCTTTTTTGATATCCGGATTAATGATTTCTTAAAATAGGATTAACCTACTAGTGATCGGGCAGCCCTACTTTTGGGGCAAATAATTCAAACTAAACAACATCAATAATGAACAAACAAATTTTCAAATTCATGCTCGTGATTTGCCCCCTGCTCATGCTAGCTGGATGTAATGACGATGATGAAATTAAGCCAGCGCCAACACTAGCGATAAGTGATGCACCAGTTGCAGCACTTCCTGGCGAATCCATTAGCTTTAGTGTTACTGTTACTGCACCAAATGGTGGTGACAAACTAATCGTATTCGTTGGTTCAACAACAGTTGAAACGATAGCGCTTGACGGAGCATCCTCCTCCATGAAAACTATTGATTACACGATTCCAGCGAATGCTGTAATTGGATCTTCTGTAGTGGTCACGCTTCAAGCTACTGATTTGAAAAATTTACCTTCAAGCATAGCGAACGTTTCTATACAGGTGAATGATCCAGTAATAACGCTAGGGCCCGGTAGCCTTACTTCACAAACGCTAGATGCCACTAAGCGTTACTTATTGAAGGGTCAAGTATTTGTTCCAAACGGTGTTACAATAAACATCCCTGCTGGAACGGTTATTTTAGGAGATAAAGCGACCAAGGCTACTTTAGTAGTTGAAAAAGGTGGCGTATTAAACTGTAATGGAACTGCGGCAGCCCCTGTTGTAATGACCTCTTCTCAAGGTGTAAACGAGCGTGATAAAGGCGACTGGGGTGGATTAGTGATTCTTGGCCGTGCCTTTACCAACCAAAACACATCTGCTGAAGATGCAGGCTCGCCAAACATTGAAGGCATTGACCCACCAAAACGTTTTGGTTCCAATGTGAGAACGAATGATGAAGAAAGTTCAGGAACCTACAAATACTTACGTGTAGAATATGCTGGTATTGAATTGTCTCCAAACAACGAAACAAACTCAATTACTATGGGTGGTGTCGGTAGCGGAACAACCATGGAGTACGTTCAGGTGTCTTTTGGTGGCGATGATGGTTTTGAATGGTTCGGTGGTGCCATTAACGGGAAATACCTAGTGTCACATTCAACTTGGGATGATGATTTTGATGGCGACTATGGTTGGAGCGGCAAAGTGCAATTTGGACTTGTTGTTCGTAATCCATTCTACGCTGACCAGTCCCAATCCAACGCATTTGAGATTGACAATGGACCTAATGATAACGACACGGGAGCAGGTACGTATACAACTGGTACATTCTCTAATATCACGGTTTATGGCCCACGCGACCACGCGACAAGATCAATTTCAGCGAATAATGTACATGGTATGGATTTAAGAAGAAGGGTTGCTGCCTCAATCTTTAATTCAGTAATTACAGGATTCCCAACGGGCCTTCGTTTCAATCAGGCTTCCGTACTGACGAACTATAATAATGGTTTAGGTGTGCTTTCAAAGAATATACTTGTTTCCAATACAAGCTATGCTGCAGGTTCAGGTGTAACAGTTGATAACGTACAAGCTTATTGGGAAACAGCTGCATTAGGTAACTCAACGATGGCAATGCCGGCATCTGGAAGCGAAACCGCTTTCTGGGATGATTTAGGTTTGCGAACTGAAAATTTCTTCGCACGTTCAAGCATAGCCGCTTATCCTTCTAATCCTATATTTACACTGCCAAGCGGAACGGTAACACTTGCTACAGGTGCTGAATTTACAAACGGGAAATTCACAAGTGATACCTTTTTTGACAAAGAGGTTACCTATCGTGGAGCATTTGGAACAGTTACCGACTGGACTGATGGATGGGCTGAATTCAGACCGATCACAAAGGTTTACTAGAGTTTCGTAAAACTTTCTTTTCAAAGACTCGCCTTAAGGCGAGTCTTTGTTTTTAAATTTGTATCCTAATTAAAAAATTTGCTGATGATACGTGGTGTTTTAATAATTCTTTTTGTTGTTTTAATTTTCATGCCGGGATGCAATGAAAGAAAGAATAGTTACTTGCCAATTGATCACCTAACCACTGCCAAGCAGGAGCGTATAAAAGAAGAGATTATCCGGTATGTGGCAAAAGCACCCCGAAGAGTTATAAGTGATATAAAATTTGATACAACATATGATGAGCATTATGCTACAGTTGTAAAACAATACGATTTGATGGCATACTTTATTTCAAAAAATAACGAGCATTTTTTTCTGGTTGCCAGAATAGCACCAAGCATGGAGGAGAAGTTGGTGGCTACCGGTGGACGTATGAAGTTTGATGATGATTTTAATCTAACTGAATATGAAGAGGTGTTTCGAACTTGGAAAATGAAACGTCAGGATTTGGAAGAGCGCGCTACTTACCTGTTTGATCTAATGGTAAAGGGCGAGGATTTAACACCCTATTATACTGCCACAGCTGGTTTTAATTACATTGAATTTCCAGATGACCATGTATTTTTTGATAAACAAACCCGCACCTGGAAGTCAGACCAGTACACTTCAGTAGAGGAAATGGTATATGAAAGCCGTGATCTGGATTCGCTAATCAAAAAATAAGATAACCAATTCAATAATTAGCTTTTCTCAATTATTTCAAATTTGGGTTGAGTATGTTTAAAACAAGAAACCTTGCTTCACCGTTAACACAAACTTTACAGAACCATAATTTTCTTTTCGGGTAAACCATCAATGCTTGCCCTACCTTTGCTTCAGGTTAATTAATTAGTTTGGTTAAAAAAAGTTGGCCCTCTCGAAAAGTCCCGCAAGCGCGGGACTTTTTTTATTCTTTACACATTTTATTTTTAGAAAGGAGAATTAGTAATCAGTAATTACTTAATTAGCCAATTAATTCACTTTCTTCTTTTTCTGTTTTTGTGATTCAATCACTTTTTTGATTTGCACACCTGCTTGCGCCACTGAGTCTTGTGCATTTTTGTTGTTGTCGATTTTTAACAACAATGATTCGTATTCGACCTTGTTGTTTTCTAGTGCTTTTTCAAGTTGGAGTTTTTCTCGTTTGTTGTCTTCGAGTTTCATGGTAAGGTTTTTGTTTTCATTGACCAAACGTTGCTGTTGTTTTTCCACTGCATTTAACGCAGTGATCGATTCATCAATTTCATCCTGAACTTTTTCTTGATGATATTGCTTCCCAAAATCATAGATCATTTT
This sequence comes from Cyclobacteriaceae bacterium, assembly GCA_041746855.1. Classification (GTDB taxonomy): domain Bacteria; phylum Bacteroidota; class Bacteroidia; order Cytophagales; family Cyclobacteriaceae; genus JBGTGG01. The sequence continues at coordinate 9,313 of JBGTGG010000443.1, forward strand.
TTCGAGTTCTTTCATCCCCTTATCATAATCGCCTTCGGGCCATTCTTCTTTTCGAATGCCTAACCACGCTTGCGAAAATTTATCTTTCTCTTTTTCTTTCACAACCCCATACACAGTGGAGGTGGTCGTCCCTGTTCCTAAGGTAACGCCTGTTACATTGATCGGATCACTGCCCCGTGTTTTGCCGAACGTTTTTAAAAATTTGGTGAAATCAGAATGAATAGCGCCATAACTACCCGGCAATTCTACTTCAAACCCTTCTACATTTTCACCCTTCACACGTGCTTTTTCTTTTTTTACTTTTATGGATTGAGCCGGTAGCGAAATTGCCAGTGAACCAAAAATCACCAGGATCAAGAACTTTTTAGATATCATCATGTTGTACATTAAGGTTTTAAAACTACTACATATCCACGAAATCGCATGACAAAAAAAATTCTCATCGCAGGAGGGTCGGGCTTGATCGGAAAGCAGCTTACAAATACTTTATTGGAGCGCGGGTATGCTGTTGCGCATTTGGGCAGGTCAACGTCTGGTGGAAAAGTTCCTACATTTATTTGGGACCCGGAGAAGGGGACATATGATAAGGATGCACTAGATGGTATTGATGTGGTAGTAAATCTCGCGGGTGCTGGTGTTGCCGATAAACGGTGGACACCTGATCGAAAAAAAACAATTATTGAAAGCCGGATAAAATCGGTGGCGCTTTTATCAAAGATGATTGAAAACAGTTCGGTTGAAACCGTGATCGGAGCGTCAGCTATTGGGTATTATGGTTTTTCCAAAGAAAAAATTTTTAATGAAAGCGATCCATCCGGTTCGGATTTTCTTGCTCATGTTACCAGGGAGTGGGAAGAAGCATATCACCCCATCAACAAACAAGGAAAGCGTCTTGTAAATTTTAGAATCGGTATTGTGTTGGCAAAAGAAGGAGGAGCGCTTCAGGAGATGGCGAAGCCGATTCGTTATTTTGTAGGTGCACCTTTGGGCTCCGGGCAACAAGTACTCAGTTGGATCCATATCGATGATCTGTGCGCCATGTTTTTGCAGGCAGTCGAGCAGAAGGAAATGCAAGGTGTATACAATGCCGTTTCACCAAACCCGGTTACGAACAAGGAGATCACCTATGCGATTGCAGAAAAATTGAAGCGCCCCATACTTGTTCCATTCGTACCTGCGTTTGGATTGAAAATTGTTTTAGGCGAAATGGCAGGCATTGTTTTAAATGGAAGTGTTGTTTCATCAAATAAGATAGAAGCTACCGGATTTGAATTTTCCTTTCCACACCTGGATGGGGCATTGCAAGATTTGTTATAGACGTATAACGTACCGGTTGAGCCTGCCTGCGTGTAATCACTTCGACAAAGACAGTCTTGTCGAAGCCAAATTTTTAATCCGAAACTTAAGATCTTCGTTTCAACCTTTGTACCTTCAAACTTTAATAATAGAAATATGTGTGCGAAAGTAAAAAAAGAGAAACCCGGTAAAAAAATTGCCCAGAAAATAATGGATGATGAGGAGCTAAGGATCCGCAAAGCATTTAAAGATAAAGATTGGGCAGAGATCAAAAGCTCGGACTCCTGGATGATTTTTAAAGTGATGTCTGAGTTTGTGGAGGGTCTTGAGAAACTTGCAAAAATTGGCCCTTGCGTTACAATCTTTGGATCGGCAAGAACAAAACCAGACAATCTTTACTATGAAATGGCAGAAGAAATTGCCTACCAGTTAGTACAGCATGGGTATGGTGTAATCACCGGGGGCGGTCCGGGTATTATGGAGGCTGGAAACAAAGGCGCCAACCGTGCGAAGGGCAAGTCAGTAGGATTGAATATTTTTCTTCCTTTTGAGCAAAAAGGAAATGATTATATCGATTCCGATAAACTGATCACATTCGATTACTTTTTTGTTCGAAAAGTAATGTTTACGAAATATTCACAGGGTTTTATTGTAATGCCTGGCGGGTTCGGAACACTAGATGAACTCACCGAAGCGTTAACATTAATTCAAACAAAGAAGATTGGAAGATTTCCGATTGTATTGGTGGGAAAGAAATTCTGGAAAGGCGCGATTGCCTGGTGGAAAGGAATGCTGGTGGACGAAGGCATGATCAACAAAGAAGATTTGGACCTCTTTAATTTAGTGGATACGCCTGAGGAAGCGGTAAAAGTGATCGATGAGTTTTATTCTAAATATTTATTGTCACCTAACTTTTAATGAAGAAGGTTTCCATTTTTTTGTCGGTAAGTGCGTTGGTGATTTTGTTTTTTTATATCAGCTATAATGAAATTACAAAACGAAACGGGACGCAACAGGAAGGTGACCGTTTCTCTGATGCAGGCGTTATGGAAGAAGTTGTCCCAATTGTTGGGAATCCTTCCCATGCGGTTTCTTTAACATTACCGAACGAAATAAATTTTGCAAACGAACCCGTACCGATGAATGTTCCGGATGTGCGTGAACGCCTGGATCGGGAATTGCAAATGAATGTGTACTTGCACAGCAATACATTGTTTTTGATTAAGCGTGCTAATCGCTGGTCTCCACAGATGGTAAAGATCCTGGAAGAATATGGCGTGCCAACTGATTTTCAATACCTCCCCATTATTGAAAGTTATCTGATGAATGATACTTCACCGAAAGACGCTGTTGGATTTTGGCAGATTCTCAAAGAATCAGGAAAAGAGTTTGGACTGGAAGTGAGCAAAGATGTAGATGAACGCTACGATCCATTAAAATCCACGGAAGCTGCTTGTAAATATTTGAAAAAGGCACACGCAAAGTTTGGTAACTGGACCCTGGCTGCGGCTTCGTACAATCGGGGTATGAGTGGAGTTCAGCGGGCATTGGACAATCAGGACGTGAATAATTACTATGATTTGTATCTGAATGAAGAAACTGCACGGTATGTTTTCAGGATTTTAGCGATTAAGGAGATCATTCAAAAACCAGAAAAATATGGTTTTAAAATTGACCCCACCCACTTGTATAAAGAAGAGAAGCTACGCTATGTTAAAGTGGATAGCTCTATTAAGGATTTGGTAGCGTTCTCGAAAGAACAAGGCATTAATTATAAACTGTTGAAGCGGCACAATCCCTGGTTGCGCGATGATCAACTGACGGTGAAGAAGGGAAAAGTTTATCAGATTGCCATTCCGATACTGGATTAATGCGCCATCTTTCCCGAATGTATTGCATTAATCCAGACCACTCAAAAAAAAATTATAGGAGTTTGTCAGCGATTTGATATTCCCGGTCTCTTTCTTTTGGTAGTTTTAGAAAATAACATAACGATTCACAATGGAACAGACTTACTACAATCCTGCCGATTTAAAAAAATTCGGAAACATTTCTGAATGGGAAGAAAACCTGGGAAAGAAATTTTTCGACTGGTATGGAGATGTGTTTAAAGAAGGAGCACTTACCGCACGAGAGAAATCATTGATCGCCCTGGCAGTTGCGCATACTGTGCAGTGCCCATATTGCATTGATGCCTATACGCAAGACACATTAGAGAAAGGTGTAACCGAACAAGGGATGATGGAAGCGGTCCACGTTGCCGCAGCCATTCGGAGCGGGTCTTCACTTGTCCATAGCGTACAGATGATGAACAAAGCCAAGAAACTCTCCATGTAGTTTACGTGTTAACTCCTTGCTTAACATTTTTTCATGATCAAATCCTTACATGCGCGCCAACACGCACTCGCTCAGCAAGAAAGACAAGTAGCGTTGTTGGAAGCCGGGCAACAACCTTCCTTTAAAGAAAAACTGGAGACCATTGGGTTCTGGCCGTTGAAACCATCCACGATTGAAATTTTTCAGGTGAATGTTGGGTACATGTGCAACCAGGTTTGCAAACACTGCCATGTTGATGCAGGTCCGGATCGTAAAGAGATTATGACACGCGAAACCATGCAACTGTGTTTGGATGTGTTGAAGCAATCGAAAATCAAAACACTCGATATTACGGGTGGGGCGCCTGAGTTGAATCCAAACTTCAGATGGTTTGTTGAGGAGGCTTCGAAAATTGGGGTAGGTGAAATCATCGTTCGCTCCAATCTTACCATCATACTCTCCAATCCTAAATATCACGACTTGCCTGATTTTTTTAAGCAACATAAAGTTCGCGTAGTTTCTTCCCTTCCTTTTTATGATGCAAGCAAAACAGATCGCCAACGGGGCGATGGGGTTTTTGAAAAATCAATCAAGGCATTAAAAATGTTAAATGCAGTGGGGTATGGAGAAGTTGATTCCGGACTGATACTCGACCTTGTGTACAATCCTACCGGAGCTTTTTTACCGGGTGACCAAATGCAGTTGGAGCGTGATTTCAAAATGAGTTTGAAAAAAAATCACGACATCGATTTCAATAATTTATTTACGATTACCAATATTCCGATCAGTCGCTTTTTGGATTTTCTGATTGCAACAGAAAATTATGAAGAGTACATGGAGAAGTTGGTCAATGCATTTAACCCCGTAGCCATAGAAGGATTAATGTGCAGGAACACCATTTCTGTTGACTGGCAAGGCTTTTTGTACGATTGTGATTTCAATCAAATGCTAGGATTGAAAGTGAATAAGAATGCACCACAACATATATCTAATTTTGATTTGGATCAACTTACGAACAGAGAAATAGTTATCGGCCAACATTGTTATGCTTGCACAGCCGGGGCTGGATCAAGTTGCCAGGGAGCAACAGCTAATTAATTCGATAATGAGTAAATGAGCGAATTAGCGAATGGGGGATTACCTAGCTAGTCAACGGAGAATAGAATGTTCCCTGTATTAGATAAAGCATATTTGCAAATTAGCAAATTATTAAAGTACACTATTGATTTCTGTAGACTCCGGTTTTGCAACCCAAAAATTATTAAAGCCTTCACCAACCTGAATGGATAATTTTCCCAACGCCAACAAATCAAGTATGGAAAGAAAATTAAAAATCAATGCAATCCTTGTAGGGAAAGCTTCCACGATTTCAGTAAAAGAAACACGTGGCTTGTTCTGTACCTGGTTCAAAATATATTCACGCTGGCCATCCATCGTATATGGATATTGAATCACCTGATGCACCGGTTTGTTTTTCTCAGCCTCTTGTCTTCTTAAAACTTTTTCGAAGACGGTCATTAACTTAAATAAATCCACATCCTGAAGTTCGGCTTCTACATTACCACTTTCGGCAAGTGAACGGATTTCCTTCATCAGGTTTCCGCGCTTCTCGCGCATTAGTTGCTCTTCTTCCAGTTTATGGAAGTCTTCAATTACCGACTTATATTTTTTGTACTCCAGTAAGTGTCTTACGAGTTCTTCACGTGGGTCGATTTCATTGCCTTGCTCATCAATCTGAGGGCGTGGCAACAGCATTTTGGACTTTATGCGCATCAAAGTAGCCGCCACCAAAATGAACTCGCTCGCGATTTCGATGTTCAATTTTTCCAAATGGTGGATATATTGCAGGAAATCATTGGTGATGGTTGCAATAGGAATATCGTAGATATCCAATTCATCACGTTCAATGAAAAACAACAGAAGGTCAAAAGGACCTTCAAAAAGCGGGAGTTTTATCTCAAAATTTTCCTGTACCATAAGCGAGGGGCAAATTTATTTATAATCCATCACAATCCATTGACATCCGGGAAATAACTAACTTTGTGGTCGATTTTGTAAAATTGTATGGTTTAAACCTTTATCTTAAACTATTGTTTAATTCACCGCAATACCAATTGTTAATTCGATGCTGATAAGCCCGCGCCCCTTACTTGCCAAAATTGATAGCCCTGATGATGTAAAAAAGCTTGATCAGGCCCAATTGGTGCAGCTTTGTGATGAACTTCGGCATTTTATTATTGACATTGTTTCGGTGTATGGTGGGCATTTTGGCGCCAGTTTGGGTGTTGTGGAACTTACAGTCGCTTTGCATTATGTTTATAATACGCCCCACGATTTACTGGTGTGGGATGTTGGCCATCAGGCCTATGGTCATAAAATCCTTACGGGAAGGAAAGAAAAATTTTATACCAACCGGGTTTATAAAGGGATTTCAGGATTTCCAAAACGTTCGGAAAGTCCGTACGATACCTTTGGCGTAGGCCATTCTTCTACCTCTGTTTCAGCCTCCTTGGGAATGGCAGTGGCATCCAAATATAAAGGCGAACACGAAAAACAACACATTGCCGTCATAGGTGATGGTGCACTTACAGGAGGTATCGCATTCGAAGGGCTTAATCATGCCGGGGTTTCGGATAGCAATATCCTGATTATCCTGAATGATAACTGTATGTCCATCGATCCGAATGTGGGCGCCCTCAAAGATTATTTGACCGACATAACAACTTCAAAAACATACAACAGACTTAAAGACGATGTTTGGAAAATGCTTGGGAAACTCTCCACATTTGGAAAGAGCGCCCAGGAAATTGTTTCCAAAGTGGAGAATGGAATCAAGTCTACTTTATTGAGTCAAAGCAATTTCTTTGAATCCTTGAACCTCCGCTATTTCGGCCCAGTAGATGGCCATGATGTCAACCATCTGGTTACGGTGATGAATGATCTCAAGGAAATCAAAGGCCCGAAGATTTTACACATCGTTACGGTAAAAGGAAAAGGGTATGCGCCTGCCGAGAATGGCAACCAAACCACCTGGCATGCACCCGGCACATTCGATAAAATTACCGGGGAGATACAAAAGAAAGTTTACGATACACCCCAGCCTCCAAAGTATCAGGATGTTTTTGGGCAGACTTTAGTAGAACTGGCAGAGTCAAATGAAAAAATAATGGGGATCACCCCGGCCATGCCATCAGGTTCATCGATGAATATTATGATGAAAGCCATGCCGGATCGTGCATTTGATGTCGGGATAGCGGAACAACATGCAGTTACTTTTTCAGCAGGATTGGCAACACAAGGATTGATTCCTTTCTGTAATATTTACAGTTCGTTTATGCAACGTGCTTATGATCAGGTTATCCACGATGTGTGTATTCAAAATTTGCCTGTCAACTTTTGCCTCGATCGGGCAGGATTTGCCGGTGCTGATGGTCCGACCCATCATGGAGCTTATGACTTGGCGTACATGCGCTGCATCCCGAATATGATTTTGGCTGCACCGATGAATGAGGCAGAGTTGCGCGATATGATGTTTACGGCACAGCTTCCACGTGAAGGAAAAGCATTCACAATCCGATATCCACGCGGTCAGGGGATGATGACGGAATGGAGAACTCCCATGGAAGAAATGGAAATCGGAAAAGGCATCAGACTTCGGAATGGTGATGAAGTGATGATCTTAACGGTTGGCCACATTGGCAACTATGCCATTGAAGTTTGCGAAAAACTGGAGAAACAAAATATTAAAGTCGGGCATTGTAACATGCGGTTTGTCAAGCCGCTTGACGAAAGTCTCTTGCACGAAGTTTTCAAAAAGTATAAGAAAATTATTACCGTTGAGGATGGTTGTATACAGGGAGGCTTCGGAAGTGCGGTTCTTGAATTCATGGCTGATAACCAGTACACTGCTGAAGTAAAGCGATTGGGAATTCCGGATGATATTATTGAACACGGTGAACAACACGAATTGCACCACGAGTGCAACTTTGATCCGGAAGGAATTGAAAATGCAATCCTCCAACTTTTGGCGGTTCCAAAAACAAAATAATGGCTACTATTCATTTTACCGATGAAGGAGCGGGAACACCACTCGTCTTTATTCATGGGTATTGTGAATCTCATACCCTCTGGCTGGATTTTGTACAGCCTTTTACAAAGAATTACAGAGTTATTTGTATTGACCTTCCAGGATTTGGAAAAAGTCTGTTGCCTATTCACGAATTTACCATTAAGGAAATTGCAAAATCAGTTTGGGAATTGTTAGACACCATTCATGTTAAAACATGCTTTGTAATTGGCCACTCATTGGGCGGATATGTGATGCTGGAAATGGCTCACCAACAACCCACTCGGATGGAAGGCTTTTGTATGTTCCACTCCACTGCGTATGCAGACGATGAAAATAAAAAAGTGAATCGTACTAAAGTAATGGAGTTTGTTGCGAAGAATGGAACCGCTCCTTTTGTGCAAACCCTTATTCCATCGTTGTTTGCTAATCCCCACCACCCCGCAACGAAAGCCCTTCTCAATGAAGCGAGTCAGGTTGATCCCAAAACGGTGATTGCGTATGCATGTGCCATGCGCGACCGTGAGGATATGACAAAATTGTATGCAACACTTTCAAAACCAATTTTATTTTTTTTAGGAGCAAAGGATAATGTTATTCCACCGGAATCAATTTGGAAGCAAGCTGAAAATGCGCCTCAAAAGCTTGTACATGAGCTTCATGAAGTTGCACATATGGGAATGTTGGAAGCATCCGCGGAGACCAAAAAGGTGTTATTGGAATTTCTTGATAAGGAACTATAACGTATGAACTCAAAAATTATGGCCTTGTTTTTATTATTTTTCGATAAAAGAATAGTAAATTGTGCTGAAATATTGCCTTTAAGGGGAACTAACGATTAGTTTTAACTGAAAAGGATTTTATATTTGCTTAAGAGGAATTAAACCAACTCAAAAATATCATGGATGGAATAGATCTAGTTGCAAATCAGTACGAGGGGTGGAATGCAATGGCTCAAAAAATTGCCTATGTTTTATGGGGAATTTCAGTACTCATTGTTATTGGCCATGTGATAAAATTGGCCATGACTTCAGATGCTAAAACCAAGTACGACTACATTAACCGTAGCGAAATCAAATGGCTTTGGATTGCTTCCATCGTTTTGATTGTTGGTGCATGCTTTTACGCCAACTCGAATATTACAGAGCTAGATGCACTTTGGATTTTCGTTCGTGTTTTCACTACCGCTTCAATGGGTATGATTGTCGCCTTGATAATCCAAAACCTCTTGAAATTTTACTATCCATTTTTTATTGAAAAGCGTTTGAAGGCGCTGCGTTATAAGCCAAGGGTTTCGCCTAAATCCGGCAAGCCAATGAAACTCCTTAGCGAAACAGAAGAAGATGTTTACCTGGATGAAGGTATGCAAGCTGAAGAAAACGTGTTCTCCATCGACTATGATGTATGGAAAGACGAAGAGACCGGTTATGTAAAAATTGAAAAATATTCTGGCCATTTGCACGCATTGCGTTGCCCGGAATGTAATTACCAGACCTTTAAAGTTTCCCGTGAGGAAATCATTAGGACCCCAACCGATACGGAGGAGGGTGAGTTGATAAAACATTATCTCTGTGGCTATTGTGGATATAAGGCCAAGAAAACAGTGAATTTGAAGATGTCTCAAAAATTTGACGAATCTTCAGCTGCTACTGCATAAGATTTTAACCTAAACTCAATACCTATTGAGGAGGCCATCTTTATGATGGCCTCCTTTTTTTTATAGTGTCCTCTAGTAAAATTTAAAGAACATTCTCAAGGAATGAGATAGCCCGAAAGAATAACGCTTAAGCTTTTAGTTGTAGGAAGGTTGTTTTGGGGCCCTTGGCTCTCATCTTTTTAGAGGATAGCCGGTAATTTTATCTGATCGGAATAAAATTTCATCCTGGAGTGGGAAGAATCCAGTAAGTTGATGCGTTCGATGATGGTACTCTTGTGATTAATAAAAACCTCAACATAATAATCGCCAATGAGGTATAAGTTTACTTTGTAGTTATAATACCGGATGCCCATGATAAAACTTCCCCGCTTGTACAGATGATCAATCTTTTCATCCAGGGTAAGTTGCTCATATTGATCCCAGGTAATCATGTATTAAACTTATAAAAGTATTTCCACAGAGGGAAATACTTTTCCGGTTTAATATTCAAATGTTCCGTACGGACTTTTGATCGTCACTTGTTTTTGACTTGCGTTTTCTACACGGCCAATAATCTGCGCATCTACATGGAAGCTTTTTGAAATTTCAACAATCTCCGCTGCATATTCGGATGGGACATAAACTTCCATTCGATGGCCCATATTAAATACCTTGTACATCTCTTTCCAGTCCGTTCCACTTTCTTCCTGTATAATTTTAAAGAGCGGTGGGGTTTCAAAAAGATTGTCTTTGATAATGTGGAGGCCATCAATAAAGTGAAGGACTTTCGTTTGGGCGCCACCACTACAGTGGACCAATCCATGAACTTGCGATCTAAATTTTTCCAACACTGTTTGAATAATAGGCGCATAGGTTCGGGTTGGAGCCAACACCAGTTTACCGATATCGGTTTCCAAATCGGGGCGGGTATCGGTCACTTTATATTTTCCGGTATACACTAAATCTTTTGGTACGCTGGGATCAAACGTTTCAGGATATTTTTCACCATAGATAGTACTAAAAACATCGTGACGGGCAGAAGTTAAACCGTTGCTTCCCATTCCACCATTATAGTAATGTTCATATGTGGATTTTCCGAAAGACGATAATCCAATGATCACATCCCCGGCTTGAATGGTATGATTTGAAATCACATCCGCCCTTTTCATTCTCGCCGTTACCGTGCTGTCCACTATAATAGTACGTACAAGGTCACCCACATCGGCTGTTTCACCTCCTGTGCTAATGATATTGATCCCATACGAACGCAACATCGCCAACACTTCTTCGGTGCCTTCGATAATGGCCTGTATGACTTCTCCGGGGATCAGGTTTTTGTTTCGGCCAATTGTAGAAGAGAGTAAGATTTTATCCGTGGCGCCTACACATAATAAATCATCAACATTCATGATGATAGCATCCTGGGCAATCCCTTTCCACACGGATAAGTCGCCTGTTTCCTTCCAATAAATATAGGCGAGCGAAGACTTCGTTCCGGCCCCATCGGCATGCATTACTGTGCAATACTCCGGGTCGTTTCCCAAATGATCTTCCACAATCTTGCAAAAAGCTTTTGGATAAAGCCCTTTGT
>JBGTGG010000444.1:0-5461 GCA_041746855.1 Cyclobacteriaceae bacterium
AGAGCCTTTTGAATTGCCGCCTGGCATGCTGCCTTCATTCAACGAAAGGAAGAAAACATTTTTAAAATCGAGGTTACGCGTTTCCAACACACCCATGATCTGTAATCCTTCCAACGGCTCCCCGGAAAAAGGAATCTTTTGCGAACGTGCCAATTGCCGGAACAGACGAAGGAATAATCTTAAATCAGTAAACTCATTTCCAACTACTTCTTGCAAGCGATTAAAGAACGTATAAAAATGAAAGGCAAATTCCTTATCTAAACCATACGTGGCCTCGTCATTCCCAATCTCATAGACAACATTTTTGAGATAGTCAATGATATGGTCAATGCCAACCCATTGAAAAACCAGCTGATGGATTTTTAAATCCGTGGCCAGTTCCTCTTCGGGAATGCACACCCAATTCTTTTTCAGGATATCCTTTCGTTTTCGGTTCGCGACCGCTGCGTCAATCCCCACCAAATAGGGATGTCCTAAAATCGCAAGTACTTGCCGATGGTTAAATCCTTCTTCCGAAGCTGCTATCTGCATCTCCACCATCAACTCAATTAAATTGAACATGGGCGTACTGCTCAACGGAAAACCCATCGTCACATTAAACTTCTCTACACTATCCGGAATTCCGTACAACACCGGCAGCATCATCTTTTCATCTGGCAATACCACGAGGGTTTCTTCCGGTTTCATTCCTGCTGCAAAACCATTGGCTAAAAATTCCGCCAACAGCTTGGCCTGCCCGACTTTCTGTACCGCGCCTACCTGTTGAATGGAAGCAATCGAACTTAAATTTGAAGGGATGTCGGAAGGAAATGTTTTTCCCAGCACGGCATGTTGTTGATACTCACGGAAAAATCTTCCGGCTTCCTGTTTTTGATCGTGCAAATAATATTGATCCAGGTCCCAATGGATAATCGTATTGCCTTCATTTACTAGATGGCTAATTAGTTTTTCTTCCACGCGTGTGAGTGCATTGAAGCCAACAAACTCATAATTTCCTTTTAATGAAATTTCATTCGATGAAATCTGTTCAGCAACCTCGCGTTGCAACATGCCTTCGTATCCCCAATTCTTCGCAGCCAATTGCTCCTGAAACTGGTGGTATACCGCAATTAGTTTCTGCCAGAGAAAAAGGAATTTCTGCTTGTGGTCGGAAGTGAATGCTTCAAAACCTGCCCAGAATGTTTTCAGAAATTCTTGTTGTTCTTCGGTAAAATAATCGAGGTTCGCATCCAGTTCTTTTTGAGCACTCAGATCTTTGAACAACAAATCAGCGTCCACCCAATATTTATCGAGCTCATCAAAATCACGTAACAACATTTCGCCCCAATAATAAAATTTATCGAAGGCTTCATCACCGGGAATAATTTTGTGATAGGCTTTATACAGTTCATGTACCAACTGAAGTTTGTCGGGAACGGTTTTCGTAGTGTGGGCTTTGAAAAATTCTTCAATCGTAATCAGGCCTGGAGAGAAGATCGGCTTGGCAAGTCCTTCCGATAAATACTTCCGAAAGAAAAGTGCTGCCCTCCGGTTTGGAAATACGAATGTCACGTCCGCCAACGTTGGGTTTCTTTTCAATGCCGATTCGGCTACCTCTTGTAAAAATGCTTTTGCCATATTATAACCCTAACCCCAACTGGTTTCCGTCTTTTACTTTTGATACTTTACTTTTGGTAAGCGAAACGTTTACCACCTGATTTGTTTTTAAATACAGCAGGTATCCTTTCACTTCTACAAAATTCATTTTATAAAGCCATTGGATATAATCCCGAACTTGTTCCTGATCTTTCTTGCTGGGATCACCAGTTTTGAAATCAATTACCACCGCAGTATTTCCATTGGTGATTAACCTGTCGATCCTGCGCTCTCCTTTTTCAGGAAGCAATAAGGGTACTTCCGTCCGCACGGTCCATTCGGGATCAAACCACGATTTGATTTTTTTGTTTGTAAAAAGTTTTTCCAACTGTTCGCGTATTGATTTTTTATCCTCCTCCACAATCACACCTTCAAAACCCAATTTTTCCAAGGATGCATCCAAATCAGCAGCCGTATGAATGCGCGATAAAATCAAATGCATTTGGATTCCTTCCAACCGTTTTTGCTGGGCAACATCTTCTTCCTGATTAAAAAATGTTTTCCCCGATTGACGGATCACCATTTTCTGACGCCAGTCGGTTACACGATACGCAGTTAAGGTTACCTGTGCATCTTCATTGGAAACAGTTTTCGGTTTGGTAAACAGTTTTTCACCTGCTTCCCAATGCAGTCCGGTAACTTTCCAGTTTGCACTCAGGGCAACATCACCAGCAATCGTACTCTGTACTAACTGGGCTGTTGTGTTGATCTTTTTTTCTTTTCTGGAATCCTTTGGCGCGGAGAGAAACAATCCCTCTTCTGCACGCGTCAATGCCACGTATAACAAATTCAAATTATCCACGTAGGTGCGCACCTTCTCTTCTTTATAAAAGGGTTGAAAAAATGTTTTCTCCAACGTGGAAGAATAGTTGATCGGCAAAAAACCGGCTGCTTCAAATTCCGGCTCTACACTTTTTACCCACAACGTGGGTTGTTTCATGTTTTCATGATCCAAATTCCAATCACAGAATGGTATCATCACCACCTTAAACTGTAGTCCTTTCGACTTATGAATGGTTAAAATGCGGATGGCATCAATTTCTTCCGGAACTTGTATCGATTTTTTAAACCTGTTTTCTTCCCACCATTCCAGAAAAGCACCCAAATCATTTTTCTCACGAGTATAAAAACTCAACACCACATCCTGAAATGCCTGGATAAAAGGAAGTTCACCAACTTGGTCCCCCAACGTAAAAATCCCGATCAACGACTCGGTCATTTCAAAGAGCGGAAGTTTCTTTAAGCTTCGCTTTTGCTTCACAAATTTTTCAGGAAGCATGTTTTCAAACGTGGTAGCATTGCTCACTTCGAAAACTTCATTGAGGTTCATGTCGCGGTTAAACAACCGCGCATATTCGTATGCCAGTTGTGCACGTGCTACCGAGTCATCATGGTTTAATAAATAACGCATCGCACCTAACAATAACTTTACCGAAGAAGCACCATCAATAATCAATGATTCATTCGACACCACATCGTACCGATATACACTTATGGCGGGATTGGTGCTTTGTTTTTGTAAAAGGTGCTGTGCAATTCTTTGTCCTTCACTATTTTTCCGTACCAAAATAGCGATGTCTTTTAATTGTACACCCGCATCCTGAATGGTTTCCAAATCGGTAACCAGTTTATCCAACGCCAGGTCTTCAAACTCTTCATCTTTATCCCACTCCAAAAATTCAGCCTTCACAAAACCGGTAACATCCGTGCGGGTAACACCCTGACGAGCTGTTTCGAAAACTGATTCTGGTAAAGCATCATCAACGAGTTGAACAATGCTTTTAGCAGCTGCATCAAAAAAAGTATTGTTGAAGTCAACAATCTCAGGTGTGCTTCTGTAGTTTTTATCAAGTTCATGAACAGAAACCCGTACGTCCCCCACCTGGTCGAGCACACGATTTTGTAATAGCGACAAATCTCCACCGCGCCAGCGATATACAGCTTGCTTCACATCCCCTACCAACATGCCCTGATAACCTTCGTCCAGACTATTTATGAGCAACGGCTTGAAATTCGCCCATTGAAAACCGGAAGTGTCCTGAAATTCGTCTATCAAATAATTTTTATAAAATGATCCTACCTTCTCATATATAAAAGGAGTATCGCTGTCCTGGATAATCCCATTCAGGAATTGAGGAGCATCGGCCAACAGCATCAAATTGTTTTGGTCTTTGTATTCCCGCAGTTTGCGTGCGATATCGGTGATCAAACCAAACGCATAAAAATTATTGAGGGCCACTTCTGCAGTAAGCGCCTTTTTTAAATGTTGATCGGCCAATTGAAAAATATCATTAAGCAATGCTCCAAGTTCCTCTTTGGCGAGTCGGTTAACCAATCCGTAGTTAGGACTTTTCTTTGCACCCCATTTTTCCAGATCATTGAAATAATTGGTAAGCCTGGGTTTCACTTCATATTTTGAAACTGAAGGCAACGATATCATTGCATAAAAGAAGGCATACGGAGTTCCGGATGCTCCGTAAGAAAAGTCGCTTGCTGTGAGATTATTTTTCTCAATAATCGCCACAGCCTCCGTAGCCTTTTTCTTAATAGCCCCAAGAAAACCATGTTTGAGATCGGAAAGAATCTTTCGTGTGTCTTTAAAGAAAGATGGATGGTTTACTTTTTCAGTAATTTCCAACTCTACACTTTTAAACTCTTCCTTAAAAATTTGTTCTGCAAATTCTTTTAACCCCCTTCGTATATCCCAACTGCGTTCATTCTCCAAATTTGATTTTGCAAACTCCAGCACCCAATTCGTGAGTTGCGTTCCCTCTTTCAGTTCATCGATCAAATTATCAATCACTTCTTCCAACACCATATCGGTTTCAATTTCCAACCGGAAATCACCCATCAAACCGGTCTCGCGTGTAAACGAACGAATGACGCGCTGAAAAAATGCATCAATGGTACTAATCGAAAACTGGGAATAGTGATGCAACAATTCACCTTGTACTTCCTGCGCATGCAGTTGAAATGTATTGGGATCGTAGTTTAAAGCGGCTATCAGTTCTTTCGTCAGGTTGTTTTCTTCTCCCTTTGCAAAATCATCGAGATAATCCAGTATCCGGTCTTTCATTTCCTGCGTGGCCTTGTTGGTGAACGTGACCGCCAGAATATGTTTGAAATAATCGGCCCGAAAGCGGAGCGCGAGCAATAGATATTCTTTGGCCAACGTTCGCGTCTTCCCCGATCCGGCTGAACTCTTATATATATGAAACAACTTTGCTGACATTTTCCCGAAGTAACGTAAAGCATCAAAGAAATAAAACTGTATGGACAGATACTGTCAGTAAACGTGCCCAAAATTCCAACACACCGATGTCCATAATTGCCAAATGTGCGAAATGAGGGAATCACCCTGCAACAAGATTGTAGGCGCACATTTTTATCATTCCATCATAGCCCGGGGTTTAAACCCCGGGCTATGTATCGTCTCCAATAGCGCGGACTGCATATTTCCTTTATCTGAAAAATTAATCGCCTGCGCAGTAGCATTAACGCTATATCAACCCATAAACCATTGGAAGCCATGCGATTTTATTCGATGTCCATACGCTATTAATGTGCGAAAGGACGGAACCATCCTGAAACAAGATTGTAGGCGCACATTATATCCTTATCATTCATAGGCCGGGGTCCCGCGCAATAGAACCAACGTTACATCAAACCCGCACACCCTGAACATAAAATTCGATTCGATGTCCATAATTTATTAAATGTGCGAAAAGAGGGAATCACACTGCAACAAGATTCAAGGCGCACATTATTTCCATAACCATACATATCACGGGTTTAAACCCCGGGCTATGCCATCAACATTAAAAGC
>JBGTGG010000445.1:0-5046 GCA_041746855.1 Cyclobacteriaceae bacterium
TGTGCTGGAAGCTGATCAGGCCAAAATCGTGTCGGGCGTTGGGGGAACAACCGTGCTTACGTTGGGCACTTTAGAAGCCACAGAAGTAATCGGCCGGTCAAAAGAAAATATTTTAGAGAAGATCAAAATCGGTATTGACATTCGAAACAAAGTTCAATCGAATGGTGATGAGTTTGCCAGAAAGTACACGTTGAAATCTTCCAGGCGCAATAGTGAATTTGATAAAGATATTGAAAAACTTCGCACAACGATTCATGATCAGCGAATTGTACTGCTCGAACTGGAAGCCTATCGAAAAAATGCAGAAGCCTTGACCGACAAGCAAATCAAAAAAGTATTTGTTGACTTTGCTATCAACGAAGAGTAATTACTGATTTTTTTCCTGAAAGAAATCTTAGTAAGATAAATTTTATAATTATCAGGGAAAAAGGTGTTACTGCGGAACAAATGTTGAAGATCCAGCAGGATGAATGCACGCATATTAGTCTTGCAAGCGCGCATAGAATCTTACCAACAAAAGAAACCATGAGGTTCGCGATTAAACATCAGTAATTTATGACATTAATTACATCCTGAAATGGTTAGAGCCGTAATGCGATTGATCATTTGTTGGATACAGTTCGGGTTGTTCATGATGCTAAAACTATTTTAGCATTAAACTCATCCCAAGGCAAAATGTTAGTAAACCTAAACCCATTGCCATGCGATTTCTTTTTCTGTTCTTCTTTACTGCCATCCAGTTTACAGTCCAAAGTCAAACCCCGGAGCCACCACAGAAAATTGGTCATGCAGATTGGCAATATATTTTTGGTCAGATGAAGGAGTACAAACAAATTGAAGCGGATTTAAAAACGTTCGAAACACAACTTCAAAATCAACTAAAGTTAAAAGGTCAGGAGTTGGAAGCAAAGTATAAAGCCTATCAGGAATTGTCCGCCAATACGCCCGAAACCATTAAAAAAGACAAAGAATCAGAACTTGCTTACCTACAAGAAAATCTGCAAGGGTTTCAACAGGAAGCACAGCAATCGTTGCAAAAGAAACAGAATGATTTAGTCACGCCTGTGTTCGCCAAAGTAGGAAAAGCAACCGAGGACGTAGCGTTGGAAAATAGCTTTGCCTACATCATCAATCCTCAAATGGTGGGCGGAGGAGATGTGTTGTTATTTTCTAATGCAAAATATGATATTTTCGATATGGTGTTAAAAAAATTAGGTGTAGAAGTACCCGCTACTGATACCGAGTCTGGTGAAGGGAAAAGGTAGAATACATTATATCATTTGTTATTCCCCATCAGAAAAATCAGGCATGAGTAATTGATCTTTATCTCTAATAAAGAAATTGAGGCTATCTTTATATCTTAAAATATTTTAAGGTGTAAAAAGTAAGAATGAAATCAATAGTATTGCTCGTAGCTACATTGCTGATTGTTCAAATAGGCCGCGGGCAAAATTTGCCTTTATTAAAAATTAGTAGTGATCAACGTTACATCGTAGACGAGAACAATAAGCCATTCTTCTGGCTTGGAGGAACAGCATGGGAATTGATACACCGTTTAAACCGAGAACAAGTCGACAGCTACCTGATCGATAGAGCTGAAAAAGGATTTACGGTAATTCAAACTGTGATACTTGCAGAGCTTGACGGATTAAATACCCCAAATGCCTACGGTGAACAACCATTATTGGATAATGATCCAACTAGGATTAATGAGCGCTATTTTAAACATGTAGATTATGTTATAAAGAAGGCAAGCGAATTAGGGTTATACATTGGGTTGCTTCCAACTTGGGGTGATAAGTTTAATAAAAAATGGGGCGCAGGACCAGAAATCTTCAATCTCAATAATTCAGAGAGTTATGGAGAACTTCTTGCAAAACGATATCTTAACTACAATAATATTATTTGGATTCTGGGCGGAGACAGACCACTCGAAAATGAAACCCATTCTGAAATAATAAAAGCAATGGCAAAAGGTATTCGTAAAATTGATAATCGGCATTTAATTACCTTCCATCCTATTGGTGGAAAAAAATCAACCGATTACCTAAATGAAGAATGGCTTGATTTTAATATGTACCAAAGCGGACATAGTCGAACAGCACGGGAGTACGCGTTTGTGATTGAAAATAAAAAATTAACACCGCTTCGACCAATCGTAAATGGAGAGGCCCGGTATGAAAATATACCCGATAGGTTTTGGGAAAATAAATCATACGGCTGGCTTGATGACGCAGATGTTAGAGTTTCGGCTTATTGGAGCATGCTTGCAGGCGCAGCAGGGTATTCTTACGGCTGTAATGATATCTGGCAAATGTATGCTGTAGATAAAGAACCCATACTAAATGCGCGGACTGATTGGCAAGCAGCACTAGCACTACCAGGTTCTTATCAAATGGGGTATATGAAAGAATTTTTTGAGCAAATACCTTGGCAAAAAATGACGCTTAATCAATCATTGATATTGAATGATAATCCAGCCAATGAATCACACATGCTCTGTGCTGTTGGCTTAGAAAAGGAATTTGTTGTTGCTTATACGCCAATTGGAAATCCGATAAAAATTGATCTATCAAAAATTAATTCCAAAAAAATAAAAGCATACTGGTTTAATCCCCGCAGTGGAAAAATAAAATATATCGGTGAATTTGAAACACAACTACCAAAGGAGTTTACCCCTTGGTCAACTGGTTGGGGAAGCGATTTTCTCTTGGTATTGACAGTAGACAGCAGTGAAATTAAATTTAACGTGTTGGATAAATAATTCATTCATGACCAACTTTAAAGAACATTGTTGTGGTGCTGACCTGCTCTTTGATGCAAAGCGGGCAAAGAAGGAATATAAAGTATATCTGAAAAAAGGACCACAGCGCGTCACCAAAAAACTTATTCAGCAATTGGAAAAAGTTGAACTCAAGGAATCGCTGCTGGATGTAGGCGGTGGCATTGGTACAATTCAATGGTGGTTTTTAAATAAGGGAGGAAAACATACCGTTGGTGTGGATGCATCCTCCGGATACCTTGCATTGGCGAAAGACCATGCCATCAAAAATAACCTACAGGAAAGAAGTCGATTTATCATGGGCGATTTTACAACCCTGGCGGAAGAGCTACCCGCAGTCGATCATGTTGCTCTTGATAAAGTAATCTGTTGTTATCCGGATTTTGAATCCATTATAAACTTGGCCTGCTCTAAAACATCGCAGACCATTTCGTTGAGTTATCCGATGGACGGACTTATTGCCGACATTTTTAGAGGTCTTGGGGTGGTCTTTATGAAGTTGATCCAAAATCCTTTTAAGCCGTACGTCCATCGTGTTGCTTCTGTCAGAGCACTTTTTATTGAAAATGGTTTTATCCGAATTGAAAACACTTTGTCTTTTCCATGGTACATAGAAACTTATAGAAAAGTTAATGGGGCAAGGTAAACCCGTTGAGCGAACACCGATGAAATACTGGATAAAGTATCTACATGCATGGTCAATTATCAAGCGAAAGCAAATCATTAACTTATTTCCATCAAAAGAAAAACGGTTTACGAAATTCGCGATCGTTTGTGCCCCACGTTCGGGTTCTACCTGGTTGCATATGTTGTTAAACTCACATCCGCAAATTTTCTCATACGGAGAAATCCTGCGTGAAACGTATGAGGCGAATCCACCAAAGCAATTGCCTTCGATTCATGAAATGGTTTTTCACCCGTCCCATTCCGCTATTAAAGCAGTCGGACTAAAAGTATTTTATGAATACGAAACCAATGAGCCCTTTAAAAAATCATTTCAGGAAATTGTAGATGACAATACCATTTGTATCCTTCATGTAATTCGGGAAGACAAAGTAGCCCAATTCAAATCGCTGAAAACCGCAGAAGCCAGTCAACAATGGAGTAGTGGAAGATCAACAAACCAACATATCACAATTCAAATCAATCCTGCCGAATTAGAAGCATATCAAAATAATCTTCTCGCTCAGGAAAAACATATTAATGAATTGTTTCAGGATCATCCAATTCTAAATGTAAAATATGAAGACCTGCTTTCCCATCAGGAAAAAACACTGGAAAGTATTCAAGATTTTTTGAGAGTAAAATCAAAAAAACTTTTCTCCCTTCTGAAAAAACAGTCTTAGATTACACCTACTGTTTCCTGTTTGTTATACTTATTCCGATATTCAATCGGTGTCAAGCCCGTTACTTTTTTAAACACGGTGCGAAATGCTTTCGTATCCGTATAGCCAACATCAAACATCACTTCGTTGATATTTTTCTGACTGCTTTCAAAACTTCGTTTAGCCGCTTCTATTTTTACGCGCTGGATGTATTCAACAACGGTGTTGTTGGTGGCCTTCTTAAACCTGCGCTCAAAACTTCTTCTTCCAATCGCAGCGTGGTCGGCAAGCTCCGCAATGGAAAGTTTGTCTGCATACTTTTCTTCGATGAATTCCTGCACTTTCAATATGGCTGCATCGTCATGGTTCTTTTGTCCTTCAAACATCATAAAAGCTGCCTGACTATCGCGATCAATATCGACAGCAAAGTACTTGGAAGCTAAAATGGCAGTATCCCGATCCGTATATTTCTCTACCAAATACAATAGCAAACTCCAATACGAGTTCGCGCCTCCACTGGAATAAATTCCATGCTCTTCCGTGATAATACTTCCGTCCACCAACTCCACTTCCGGAAACATATTGCGAAAAGTATTGGCTGCATTCCAATGTGTTGAGCATTTCTTTCCATTCAACAAACCCGTTGACGCAAGTAAAAAGGCACCAATACAAAGAGAAGCAACCTCAGCACCTTTATTATGTTGTGAAACAATCCATGGAATGAATTCCTGATTTAATTTTAACGCTGTCTCAATGTTGCCACTGATGGCCGGGATAAAAATCAAATCCGTTTTCGTCACTTCATGCAGTAACTTATCGGGATGAACCGTATAAAGCGAACCTTCCAATTTCACTTCTTTTGTAAGCCCGACCAATTGCACATTGAACAATGGCGATTTCCCGGAAGCTTGTAGAAATTGATTCACGGCTTTGAATATG
>JBGTGG010000446.1:0-25324 GCA_041746855.1 Cyclobacteriaceae bacterium
GCCAATTCAGCGTTGCCCATCTTTGGTCTGTTTATGCAAAAAATAAATGCCGATAAATCATTAAGTACGTTTACGAACCCGCGATTTCCTCATCCATCAAAATCGGTATTGCGCCAGTTAAGTTGTGATGATGAAAAGGAAGATGGTTTCCTAAAGAAATTATTCACCAATGAAGAAAAAGCCAAGACCAAAGAATTTGGCGAAACCAAAAAGAAAGGTTTCTTCGATAAGATAAAAAAGGTGTTTAAGAAAAATTGAAGCGCGATTTTTTTCAAAAAGCATCCGTCAATATTTAATTAAGTGTGTGCGAGAACACACTTGGTAATTTCTTTTTCTATTCCTGATCGGTTCGTTATTATTATGCTTTCAATATTGAAATTGATTGCATGCCACTTTTTATTGTTATCTCGGGTATAGTCCTGCTATTTATTCTCATCGCTGTATTCAAGCTCAATGCATTTATCTCCTTTATAATTTCTTCCCTCTTTGTGGGAATTGCAGAAGGTATGCCATTAGAGAAAGTAGTATCCTCCATCCAAACCGGAATTGGCGACACCCTTGGATTTCTGGTAATGATTTTAGGATTCGGTGCGATGCTTGGAAAACTTGTAGCCGATAGCGGAGCTGCTCAGCGGATTACTTCAAAACTCGTTTCTTCTTTTGGATTAAAAAATATTCAGTGGGCCGTAGTATTGACAGGGTTTATCGTTGGCATACCAATGTTTTATTCGGTTGGATTTGTTATTCTGATTCCGTTGGTATTTACTGTAGCCGTTTCCACGGGATTGCCTTTGCTTTATGTAGGGATGCCGATGCTCGCATCTTTGTCGGTTACGCATGGCTATTTGCCACCGCATCCTGCACCTACCGCCATTGCGGTAATGTTCAATGCCGATATTGGTAAAACATTGGTTTATGGAATCGTCATTGCCATTCCTGCTATTATTATTGCCGGACCATTATTCTCTCGAACGATAAAGAAAATAAAAGCCACCCCGTTGAAGGAATTTTTTAATCCTGTTGTATTAAAAGAAGAGGAGATGCCAGGAATTGGAATCAGCATTTTTACCTCCCTGCTTCCTGTAATTTTGATTACCATTTCCACCTTAGTCAACCATTTTATCAAAACCGATTTTGTATTAAAGCCTTTTATAGATTTTGTCGGCAATCCGGTAATTGCAATGCTTGTATCAGTTTTAGTAGCCATTTATACATTGGGATTAGCAAGAGGAAAGAAAATGACAACCGTAATGGATTCTGTTTCAACTTCCGTTTCCGGAATCACCATGGTACTCTTGATTATTGCCGGAGCCGGAGCATTGAAACAAGTACTCGTGGATAGCGGAGTAAGTGATTACATTGCAGTGTCGTTGAAAGAGCCTGATGTGTCACCATTATTTTTGGCGTGGCTAATCGCAACCCTCATACGTGTTTGCGTAGGATCGGCAACTGTAGCCGGTTTAACAACAGCAGGCATTATGTTGCCCATGATTGGCGCAACCGGTGTCAGTAAAGAATTGATGGTATTGGCAATCGGATCAGGAAGCTTAATGTTGTCGCATGTTAATGATGGTGGTTTCTGGATGTTTAAAGAATATTTTAACTTATCTGTTAAAGAAACACTTTTAACCTGGACGGTCATGGAGACGATGGTTGGAATAATCGGATTACTTGGCGTTTTACTATTTGATATTTTTATTTAAAAAAAGATGAGCACACCGACACAAAGAATCAAAGAACTGGGATTGGAATTACCTCCGGCACCAAAACCACTAGGCGTTTATAAACCGATATTGGTGGTGGATAAATTTTTATATGTATCTGGACAAGGTCCCATGAAATCAGATGGAACCTTGATGATTGGAAGAGCGGGTGATGACATGACCAAGGAAGAAGCAAAATTGGTAGCCCGCCAGGTTGGGTTGACCATGCTTTCAACAATTCAAACCCACTTTGGTGATTTGGATAAAATAAAAAGAGTTGTAAAAGTATTGGGAATGGTAAACTGCACACCGGACTTTGGAAGGCAACCGTATGTCATCAACGGATTCAGTGAGTTGATGGCCGATGTTTTTGGTGAGGAAAATGGCATTGGGGTGAGAAGCGCAGTAGGGATGTTCCTTCCAGATAATATTCCTGTAGAAATTGAAGCCATGTTTGAACTTTATTGATTCGCGAAATGGAACAACAAACTTGGTACAAGATTGAAAATGAAGATGCTGTAATTTCTCCTTCGCTTTTGGTGTATCCGGATAGGATTGTAGAGAATATCCAAACCATGATTCGGATGGTAGGTGATGTGGAGCGATTACGACCACACATCAAAACCCATAAGATGTCGGAGATCATTCAGTTGCAAATGAACCAGGGCATCACAAAATTTAAATGTGCTACCATTGCTGAGGCTGAACTGCTGGCGCAATGTGGTGCAAAAGATATTCTGCTGGCGATGCAACCAGTGGGAAGGAATGTGCATCGTTTTTTTGAATTGATCGAAAAGTATCCAGAATCCAGGATATCCACGCTTGTGGATAACCTGTATACCATTCAAGAGATTGCAAGGACTGCATTGGAAAATAATTCTGTTGCTTCTGTTTGGCTTGATATTAATAACGGTATGAACCGTACCGGCATCGTACCAGGTGATGAGGCGTTTGCACTGTACAAAACGATTTCTACATCACCGGGATTAGTCGCGAAGGGACTGCATGTTTATGATGGTCATTTTCGTCAGCCGGATGTAAGCGAACGAAAAAAATCATGTGATCAGGCATTTGAGTTGGTAATGAAATTGAAACATACTCTTGAAGAAAATAAAATTAATGTTGATGCAATTGTAGCCGGAGGTTCACCAACGTTTCCGATTCATTCCAAAAGGGTAGAGGTTGAAGCGAGTCCGGGCACGTGTTTACTTTGGGATGCAGGCTATGGTGAGTCGTTCAAGGAAATGGAGTTTTTGTATGCGGCTGTTTTGGTCATGCGAGTCGTTAGTAAACCGCAACCAGGTTTTGTGTGCTTTGACCTGGGACATAAATCAGTAGCATCCGAAATGTCATTGCCGAGGGTAAGAATTCTTGGCAGGGAAAATTGTAAACACGTTAGTCAGAGTGAAGAACATTTGGTGGTCACAGGACCAGATGTTGAGCACTTGCAAGTCGGGGATCTTTGTTATGCGATTCCCATTCATATTTGTCCAACAGTAGCAAAGTATGACCACGTACTTACAGTAGAACACGGAATAGTGACAGGCTCATGGAAAGTAGCCGCACGCGATCATCAAATCAATATTTAAAACAACAACGATGTTTATTTTAGATGCCCATCTCGACTTATCCATGAATGCTCTCGAATGGAACAGGGATTTGACCTGGTCTGTAGATGAAATCCGCGAAAGTGAAAAAGGAATGACGGATAAACCCGACCGTGGAAAAAATACCGTCTCGTTGGATGCCATGCGAAAGGGAAACATTGGTCTTTGCGTGGCGACACAAATTGCGCGCTATGTAAAAAAAGAAAATAAACTACCGGGATGGAACTCACCACAACAAGCCTGGGCGCAAACACAAGGTCAATTGGCATGGTATAAAGCAATGGAAGAAATGGGAGAGATGGTTCAAATCACGAATGCGATTGAATTGAATAACCATCTGGATTTGTGGAAGACAGATTCAGGGAAAAAACCGATAGGATATATTTTAAGTTTGGAAGGAGCCGACTCCATCGTTACGATCGCGCATCTTGAACGCGCATTTGAATATGGTCTGCGTGCCATCGGCCCAGCCCACTATGGACCGGGAACCTATGCGTTTGGTACGGATTCAACCGGTGGGATTGGCACAAAAGGAAAAGCACTATTAAAGGAAATTGAACGCTTGAATTTAATTCTGGATGCCACGCATTTGTGTGATGAGAGTTTTTGGGAAACGATGAAGGTATACAACGGGCCTATATGGGCAAGCCATAATAATTG
The DNA here is from genome assembly GCA_041746855.1 of Cyclobacteriaceae bacterium. Classification (GTDB taxonomy): domain Bacteria; phylum Bacteroidota; class Bacteroidia; order Cytophagales; family Cyclobacteriaceae; genus JBGTGG01. The sequence goes on from JBGTGG010000446.1 coordinate 3,971, forward strand.
CAGAAAATTTGTTCCCCACAACAGACAATTTGCGGATGAGCAAATTATCGAGCTCATCAGTCGGGGCGGGGTGATTGGCATTGCGTTAGATGCCTGGATGATGGTGCCGAATTGGGTTCGTGGAAAATCAACACCGGAAGGAATGGGAGTTTCGTTAAACCAAATGATCGACAACATTGATCACATCTGTCAACTCTCCGGAAATTCAGAACACGTGGGCATTGGCTCTGACCTCGATGGAGGTTTTGGAAAAGAACAATCCCCTTATGATTTGGATACCATTGCTGATCTTCAGAAAGTACCGGCACTATTATCCAGGAAAGGATATCAAAAAAGTGATATTAATAATATCATGCATCAGAATTTTATTCGGTTTCTTAGGAGGGTGTGGGGATAAACTTTATTTGAATAGATAAATTTTGTTTGCTTTCTTTGGAGATGGGCAATTCGTTGGGGTAATGATATAAGAGATTTATGCTGGAATTTTTTCTCAATAGGTTTAAGGATAAGTCTGAAAGTGACTTAATAAGGATCGTGAACAGTAAGGCGAATTTTCAACCGGAAGCTGTAAATGCCGCAATTCAAATTCTAAATGAAAAGTATAACGCACAGGTTCCTCTTCCTGAAGTGACGGCACCTTTACAGGATACGCAAACAAGACAGAATTATGTGAGGATTCGAAAAGGAGCTTCTGATATTGATAAATTTAAACGGAGTTTTAGTTATCGGGATATACTAACAGCAAGTTCTATTGCTATTTTATTTTCAGCGTATTTAGCCTTATTAAAATTTTATTCTAATGAAAGGATAATCGAAAATGCGTGGACGTGGTTCATCCTTATTGGTTTCGTGATTGCACTTATACTAAATCACATTTTCTATAAGATTGAACATAGACGTGGGAATGATTATTTAGCTAGGTATTTTTTTGATCTGATATTTATAGCTTTTTTCCAGATAATCCAGTTCGTATATGGATTTTATCCAAGTGCTGCTAGTCTTAGTTTATCAACTATGGACGGAGTTGGGGTTTTCTTTGTGTTCGCCATTCTTGTTGCTCTATTTGAGATACTACTTTCATTTATAAAATACATTTTAAGATTTTTTCGATGGGAAATATTTTGAAGGTCAAAATTGCATTGATCATTTTTTCCCTTGCTATACTAATTCTGATTCCGCTATTAGAAACTAATTTTTATGCACCAGTAACGTATAAAAAATGGCAGCAACTTATCTGGGATGATTTTCAGGGTATAGCAAAGCCTTTTACGGGTTGGGGAGCAGGAATATCAAGTGGAATTCAGGTTGAATGGGATTCAACAGCTGAGAAATTTAAAGCATACGCAGTTCAGGATAATCAAAGCTCATGGAGAAGAAAAGTGTTAAATGATCCTGACTATGTTCTAAATCATGAACAATATCATTTTAATATAACAGAAATCCATGCACGGATTCTTAACCTATACCTCGACTCGATTCAACAACAGGGGAATACAAATTATCGAGATAAACTCATAACGTTAAAGTTTAAATTAGATAGAATGCAAGATGCATATGACGGTGAAAGTGATCATGGTGCGAATTGGGGGATGCAACGAAGATGGGAGTATAAGGTTGACTCGATGCTTCATGAGCTTTCAGATGAAAAGGGAAAGTTGACGGACTATTTTTCAGGTGCGGAAATATTTTTTCCAACTAGGCCTGATTTATACAAGCAAAATAAAGTAGGATTTCGTCCTTCCCGTATTTATAGTTTAATAGATTACGGTGTTTCATTGACCTTATTTCAAAGCCGTTTTGAAGAGCATGAAAAGTTCAATTTGAATTACGAAATAGATAATTTCTTTCACGAGAAAAGTTTACAGATTCTTAGCAGAACATCGGTTAACACAACGTATGATTTTGAAGTCCTGGTTGATTCGAAAGATACTACCGATAGGATTGTAAGCACAAGGTGGATTTACCATAACTAAATGTTGTATAGACTTTCGTTTGTTTACCCTCCAAAAGAGGATGGCTTTGGTGCAATTAGAGACTCATTCTTTAATAGTTTTAGGATTGTCGATGTCGAAGGCTATTGGTTTGATAAAAATCCAGAGCCGGGAGAAAGGGCTGCAGTAGTTAGTAGGGGAAATGCATGTATTGTGAACAAATATTCCGATTATTTCAGCTTTTATTCAGGTCCCTATATTCGGGAAGGAGTTGGTCTTCTAATTCCATCTGATGTTGATAATTTTGAGAATACCATTGACCAAACAGTAGCGATAGTTAATAACACCGCATACTTTGCATCACCTGAAGAAGAGCATCAGATGTTTTTTGTACCCTATGAAGACCTTCCCGATAAGTCATTCCAGGTTAACTTCGGATTTATTTTGAAGGAAGATTCTGCTGCTAAATGCCCTCCTTTCAATTATCAGGCAACATGGATTGAGATGAATAGCAATTGAATTATTTTTTAGTGTTCAAATCCCCATAATCAAACACCAAATTTAGCAACGCATTTACCCCCGTTCTAAAACCACTTTCATCTAAGTAAAACTCAGGTGTGTGATGTGGTGCTGATGTTTTTGGGTCTTTCCCTTTTGGCAATCCTCCAATGTAGAAGAATAATCCCGGTACTTTTTGTGCGAAGAAGGAGAAATCCTCTGCACCTGTTTCTGCTGGTATAAGGAGCACATTGTCTTTGCCTGCAGATTGTTGCAACGAGGGCAGCATTTTAGCTGTTAAGGCCACATCATTAAAAGTTACCGGATAACGGGCACTGTAAGGAAGTTCTACTATTGCGGTTGCTCCGGCAGCTTCGGCAGTTTTTGTTACGATGGTATTGATCCGTTCTTTGATCAGCTTTTCATCCCCATCACTAAGGGTTCGGACGGTTCCCAACATCTCTACTTGTTCCGGAATAATATTCGAGCGATTTCCGCCATGAATCGCACCGATCGTAACAACGGCAGCATTTTCAGTAACGTTTACATTACGACTCATAATGGTCTGTAGATTATTGATGATCTGTGCGGATACCACAATCGGATCTACCGATGACCATGGTTCTGCACCATGGGAAGAGATACCTTTAACAGTAATTCTCATATCGTTCACGCCTGCAAACATTCCTTCCGGACGATACGTGATTTTTCCTGCTTCCAGTTGGGCATTGATGTGCAAACCAAAAATCACATCTACTTTCGGATTTTCTAAAACACCTTCTTTTACCATCAATTCTGCTCCACCTTCTTCATCCTTAGGTGCACCTTCTTCAGCAGGTTGAAAAATAAATTTGACAGTTCCTTTAATATCTTTTTTCATGCTGGCCAATATCTCCGCTACTCCCATCATAATCGCCACATGCGAATCATGACCACACGCATGCATCACCCCAACTTCTTGTCCGTTGTAAATTCCTTTCGCTTTTGAAGCAAACGGAACATCCGTACGTTCAACTACGGGCAACGCATCCATATCGGCTCGTAACGCGATTATCGGTCCAGGTTTTCCACCTTTTAAAATGGCTACCACCCCGGTTTTGGCAACTCCCGTTTGTACTTCCAACCCAAGGCTTTTTAAATGCTCTGCTACTAATGCTGCAGTTCGCACTTCACGATTACTTAATTCCGGATGTTCATGGATATCCCTCCGCCAGTCAATTACTTTCTGTTCTATTTTATCAACGTGTTGAGTAATTGCTTTTCGCCTGGCTTCGGTTTGGGCTGATGCAAAATGGGGAAGTATTACAAAGAGTAGGAGTAGGAGTGATTTCATAAAGAATTGATTAATTAGTTATTCAATATAGTACATTCATTGCTTTATCGCTATTCCTCCCACGGCACCAATTTCGATTCATAAAAATCAATTCCACGTGCTTTCATATATTTTCCGTGTTTGCCGAGTCGAACTTTATATTCATCCCAGTTTCTGGTTTCTGCTGGCGACCATCCGATCTCTGCATAGCCGGGCAATCGCGGAAAGGCAAGGAACTCGATTTCATCCATGTTGGTAACCGTCTCAGACCATAGCGGTGCTTCTACTCCTAAAATGTTTTCGCTTGTAACACCTTCCACTTCGGTAGCTGGATTCCAATTATAACCATGATCGACTTCAATATAGCCTGCCCATTTCAATCCAAGTGTTGTAGTTGAATCATACTTCATATCCAAATAGGCGCGATTAGCTGGCGACATGATTAACCTTGCATTTTTTTCAACTGCTTCCTGCGCATATTTTTGAGAATGCCAGTGTTGTACAATCACATTTGAATCGATATTGCCTTGGGCAATCTCTTCCCAACCGATCATAATTTTTCCATGTGACCTCACCATTTCGGTAAACCGATTGATGAATATGATATAATCTTCTTTTTTCGTGGCCGCAGCTTCATCGCCACCAATGTGGAGATATGGGCCGGGTGTGATGGCGGCAATTTCCCGCAAAACATCATCAATAAATTGAAAGGTAATTTCTTTTTCAACGCGCAAGGTACTCCATCCCACTTCTGTACCGGTATACAAGTCTGTTGGTACTGGCTCACCGCCCAATATTGGACTCGATGTAAGGGGTGATTTTTTTCTGCCTTCTTCCGGAACAATCGTGCCTCCGTTCAACTCACCATAAGAAGCCAACGCAGAATTGATATGACCGGGCAAATCAATTTCCGGTACAATGGTAATGAACCGACTTGCTGCATACGCCACAATTTCTGAATACTGTTCTTGCGTGTAAAATCCACCTTCGCCACCGCCAACTTCTGTACTTCCACCAATGGTTGTCAGCTTTGGCCACGATTTAATTTCAATGCGCCACCCCTGATCATCACTCAAGTGAAGGTGCAGGGTGTTCATTTTATAGTAACTGATCAAATCAATATATCTTTTCACATCCTCAACACTAAAAAAATGACGCGCAACATCCAGCATCGCGCCACGCCAGGCATAGGTTGGAAAATCGCGAATCGTTCCGGTGGCAATGTACCATGGACCTTCTTGTTTTGTTGATGCTTCGATTGTTGGTGGGAATAGCTGACGAAGGGTTTGGATGCCGTAGAACAATCCGGCTGGTTTACTTGCTGAAATTTTTATTCCATCAGTGGTGATGGAAAGGTCATAGCCTTCATTTCCTAAAGCTTCATCTGAAACAAGTGAAAGGTGGATTGTATTGGAAGCTTCTTCTTTGGAAGTCGATAGCGTTAGTTCAAACCCTGTTGCGGGTTTTAAACGTTCGACTAAATATTTTCCGAGCGGCATCAAGTCTTCTGTTGCAACGTGTATAGCAACATCATTGGTGAGTTGAAAACTTTCACCAGCAGCGGTTACCGAAACTACTTTCGGTATGATCCCTACTTCAGCAAGATTGGTGCTGGGTGTGTCGGTGGCACATGAGGAGAGCATAAACAGTGCAATGAGGATGGTGAAGAATGGTTTGGAAAATGATTTCATGATGGATCGCTATTTTTCGAATCGCCAATTTATAAAAAATTGTGAGCCGCAATAAGAAATGTGCAAAGTGTGTTCTGTGTGTGTGAAAGTATTTTCCGGTTGCTAATTTGACAATTGATTATCTTGGCGATATTCAATTTTTGACATGAAAGGAAATGCTGTATTTATAGTCCCATCGTTGTTGGCGCTGGTGGTTTTAATGAACTGTTCATCCGAAAGTAAATATCAACCCATTGATGCTGACTTCTGTTCGGAAATACATTTTGATAGTATCAATGGACTTTCCCAACAAATGGCCTCTTTTGATTCACTAATCGCAATAAAAACGGGAGTATACTCGCTTGAAGAAGGGGACAATTCCATGATCGCCAGGGCCTGGTTGTGCGAGTCGGCTGAGAAGACGATTGATATCCAGTATTTCATTTTTTCGGCAGACAATATTGGGTTGATCGCCATCGATTATTTATTGCGGGCTGCCGACAGGGGTGTTAAGATCAGAATGCTGGTTGATGATATCATGGTGGAAGCAGATGCGGACGAACTGCTTGCACTCGATGCCCATCCTAATCTTGAAATCAAAATTTATAATCCGGTAGCCAATGTGGGAAAGAACCTTCCGAAGAAATTGTACAGCCTGATTACAGACTTTAAAGATTTCAATCAGCGGATGCACAACAAAACTTTTATTGTGGATGAAAAAGTAGTGATTACCGGAGGAAGAAATATTGCCGATGAATATTTTGATTATGATCATGAATATAATTTTCGTGATCGGGATGTATTGCTGATGGGAAAAGCAGTGTTTCAAATAGAAAATTCTTTTGAGTTGTTTTGGGAACATCCGTTGAGCGTGGCGATTTCGGATATTGTAGAAGCCACTGATGAAGAATTGAATGTTGATGTAAAATATGCCTACGTTCATCAGTATGCATGTAATCCAGCAAATTTTTGGCCACAGGTTCGTGAAAAAATAAAGATGGTTCCGAAGGCATTTCAGGAGATTCAACATAGTGGAAAATTTGTGTGGGTGGAGGACGTGACTTTTGTTTCGGATGTTCCCGGTAAGAACGAAGGATCGGATGGATTGAGTGGTGGCGGGCTGACCACCACTGCGTTAATAAACTTGATAAAAGAAGCAAAGGAATCGGTTTATATTCAGAGTCCGTATTTGGTTACCACCGAACTAGGTCAAAAATTATTTAAGGAAACTACCGGCAGGGGTGTCACAATAAAAATATTGACCAACAGTTTAGCTTCTACCGACAACCTGGAAGCATTCAGTGGCTATAAACGCGATCGAAAAAAAATACTTGAAAGTGGTGTACAGATTTTTGAATTTAAACCCGATGCTGCTATTCGTTTTGAGGTGATGACGGGTGCGCTTCAAAAGGAAATGGACTTTACACCCATCTTCGGGCTACATGCGAAGTCGATGGTGATAGATAGTAAGATTGCCGTCATAGGCACCTTTAATTTAGATCCGCGGAGTGCAAATTTAAATACAGAGTGTGTTGCTATTATTAATGATAGTACGATTGCAGGCAATTTATTCCATGCGATGGAGATTGACATGCAACCCGAGAATGCTTGGGAGACCACACTCGATTTTAACCCGGACGCTGAAGCAGGATGGGGAAAGGGAATTGGCGTATGGTTTCGCGGTGTGGTACCAAAATCAATCCTTTGATTTCAACATGTTTAAGAAAATCTTCTCTGGAAAGAATACTTTTTAAACCTTCCTGATTATTGCTATCCGTTCCTTTGTCTGGTTACTTGTAAAAAAGTATTTTAGCAATTCATCAAAACCCCTCTAATAATGAACTCAGAAGAAGTGCTTCACAAATTTTCCGATATGGCGATCTATTATGGCCCGCGACTGGTGGGCGCCATTCTTGTTTGGATAATCGGTAGTTGGATTATCAAATTTTTGATAAACGGACTAACACGTTTAATGAACAATGCCAAGCTTGATGCATCCCTTGTACCGTTTCTTAGAAGCATGTCAAGCATTTTACTAAAAGTATTGCTTGCGATTAGTGTGTTGGGAATGTTGGGCGTGGAGATGACTTCTTTTATTGCCATTCTTGGTGCAGCGGGATTGGCGGTTGGATTAGCCTTGTCGGGAACGTTGCAGAATTTTGCCGGTGGGGTGATGATTTTAATTTTTAAGCCCTATAAAGTCGGGGATTTTATTGACTCCCAAGGCCATAAGGGTACGGTGAGGGAAATTCAAATTTTTAATACAATATTGAAAACACCCGACAATGTAACCATCATTGTCCCCAATGGCGGACTGTCAACTTCGTCTATCGTTAATTATTCAACGGAAGATCGAAGGAGGGTAGATTGGTCTTTCGGAATTGCTTATGGTGACGATGTGGATCAAGCAAAAGCCGTGATCAAAAGGTTGTGCGATGCAGATGAAAGAATTTTAAAAAGACCCTGAAGTGTTTATTGCGGTAAGCGAACTGGCGGATAGTTCTGTGAATTTTGCTGTACGTGCCTGGGTTGAATCAGGTAATTACTGGGGAGTACATTTCGACATGAATGAGAAAATTTATAAAACTTTTGGTAAGGAAGGATTGAATATTCCATTCCCGCAAATGGATGTTCACTTGCATAAAAGCGAATAGTATTCGAAAAGGATCATTAGTTCAAAAAGAATTAACATACGTTCGGCCTGGTTTTCCGTGGGATGTTCTTTATTTGTGTCCCAACAGACTTATAAATGATCCAACTCAAGGACATTGTATTTATTTTCAATCCCAACTCCGGGCGTAGAAAGGCGGTTGACCTTCTTGAGGATTTATTGGCAATTAACCCGGATGCGGATTATTTTATCAGTCACTCCTTAAAAGAGTTTGATGCTTTTTTCAAAACTGAAGTCAATAAGTTTAAAGTTGTGGTGATCTGCGGAGGTGATGGAACCATCAACACTTCCTTAAAATATTTAAAAGATAAAGACATTGCCTTGGCCGTGTTGCCCAACGGATCAGGAAATGGTTTTGCGCGAGAATTAGGTTTTAAGAATGATATCCAATTTTTGATCGATCAGATTTTACTGGATAAATCAATTCTTGTTGACTTGATAAAAGTGAATGATGACCTGAGTTGCAATGTAATCGGATTGGGTATCGATAGTTATGTGACCACAGAATTTGATAAAGGTAAAAACCGGGGTTTGAAAGGCTACATTTATAATTCCTTTCTCGCATTGTTCAAATACAAACCGATTGAGGCAATCTTAACATTCGGTAAAACAACCATCACCGGAAAATATTTTATGATTTGCATCGCGAACACACGTCAATTTGGAAGTGGGGCATTTATTGCACCTACTGCAAAATATAATGATGGACTTTTGGAAGTTGCGCTTATTCATCCTATTCCCTTTTATCATTTGCCTTCCGTGGTATATAGGCTTTTCAATGGATCATTAAAAAATTCAAAGTATGTTGAGTACATACAAGCCGATTCCCTTCATATTAAATCCAATTCGAAATCCTACCATGTGGATGGTGAGCCAAAAAGAATGAATTCCGCGCTGGACATATCCATTGCTGGCCAGTTTATGGTTGTAAAGGTTGTCAATTGAGTGACGATGTATTTGGATTCCAGGCGTTAAAAGCTGCTATTAGTAATCCCGTTAATTCCATCCGAAATGAATAAAGCTTACATGGAATTGAAGAAAGGTTATTGATGCTGTCGCGGGGAATAATCAAACCGTTGTTTTTCTTTGGAAATGTCCTAATTGGCATCAATACCTACATTGCTCATTTAAAAGTGTGGCACTTGTAACTAATCCACGGGTTTTGTGGTTACCTTTGTGAATTCGATAAAGCCCAAAATCTGTATGAGTGTACCCATTGTCAAATTTAATGTAAACGATCAGCCTGATTTCTTTGTGGAACTGCGAAAGCGAGTGAACCAATATTTCAAGGACAAAAATATTTCGAAAAACGCCAACTTCAATATGAAGTTTAAAACAGCATTTATGCTGGTCTTGTATACAACCCCCCTTGTATTAATGCTTACCGGTGTGGTTTCTACCGTGTGGCCTGTATTGTTGATGTGGGTAATCATGGGAATTGGAATGTCGGGAATTGGATTGTCCATTATGCATGATGCTAACCATGGCTCTTATTCAAACAATAAAAAAGTCAATTCTGCACTTGGATACCTCATTAATTATATAGGAGGTTATCACGTAAACTGGAGAATTCAACACAATGTATTGCATCATTCGTATACGAACATTGAAGGATACGATGATGATATTGCCAACCGGATCATGCGTTTTTCTCCAACGGTTAAGCGCCATGGTATTTACCGTTTTCAGGCTTTTTATGCCCCATTCGCCTACGGATTGATGAGCATTTATTGGTATGTTGCCAAAGATTTTATTCAGCTTGGACGCTATAACAAAAAGAAATTATTGGCAGGGCAGGGGCTTACAGTAAGCAAGTCATTGACCTATATTTTATTTAATAAGGCATGGTACGCTGTTGTTTTCTTAGTACTGCCTATACTTTTGGTTCCCATTCCCTGGTGGCTAACGGTGATCGGGTTTCTGATCATGCACTTTTTATGTGGATTGGTTTTGGCGTTGATATTTCAGCCGGCCCACGTGATTGAAGAAACCAATTTCTTTGTACCGGATGCAAACAGCACTGTAGAAAATAACTGGGCTATCCATCAAATGAAAACGACCGCTAATTTTGCACGGGAAAGTAGAATTTTCTCATGGTTTGTTGGGGGACTTAACTACCAAATCGAGCATCATCTTTTTCCGAATATTTGCCATGTACATTATCGCGCGATCTCGGGTATTGTAAAGAATACTGCACATGAGTTTAATGTTCCCTATAATGAACACAAAACTTTTTATGCTGCATTGAAAAGTCACTTCACCTTGCTCAATCAACTAGGCACCGGTGAATACGATAAGCGCATTACGTTCGCCTAAGCAGTAATTAAAATCTTTAAGCTGGTCGGTGAAAAACCGACCATTTTTTTTGCTGGGTTTTTTAGAATTCCTTTCCACACCGTAGGCAAGTGTGTTCAGGAATAGGGATCAAATAGGAAAAGGCATTTCGTATAGCGCTCAGTATCCTGCTGGCAGATTGGTTTTCAATATGATTGGAACCACATTTTGGGCACATAATTGATTCCTCGGATACGTGCAGGTTTTGTTCTTCCAAAATTACATTGATCCGATCGATATCTTCTTGAAAAACGTGTAACCGAACTCCGTGGGAAATTATTGAGTGGGAAGGATAGGGATTATTTTCATCGGTCAGAAAACAAGGTATATCGAAGGCATCCAGCTTTGCTTTTATAATGTTTGCCTGGATGGCACTGTCAAACTCTTTAAAAACCACTATCCGTTCTTCTTGATCCATACAGTAAGATAATTAAATCTTAGAAGGTAAATTGTAACTTAGGCTTTCTAAAAGCCATTTTTCTTACTATTTAAAAATATTTTCAACCCATTTGTAACATGCATGCCCGCCAGGCGTCATGCTAATGAACTTAATTGAATGGACATCGAATCGTTTCAAACCAGAGTGCTCCCCGTTAAAAACAAGCTTTACCGCTTCGCCTTTCGGTTGTTGGGAAGTGAAGAGGAGGCAAAGGATGTAGTACAGGAAGTTTTTGTACGCGTCTGGAACGGCCGGGAGAACATGGAGGCGATTCAAAATTGGGAGGCTTGGTGTATGCGCATCACTAAAAACCTTTCATTGGATAGGATTCGCACCTGGAAACGGAGAAATACCCAACCAATTGAATCCAGTTTTGATGTACAGGAAGAAAGCTTAACGCCCTATGAAAGCACAGAAATCAATGAAAGTATGCAACGGGTCGGTAGTTTGATCGAGGCCTTGCCGGAAAAACAGCGTAACATCATACACCTCCGCGATGTGGAAGGATATAGTTACCAAGAGATATGCGATATTTTGGAACTGGACATGAACCAGGTAAAAGTGAATTTGTTCCGTGCGCGGAATAGTGTACGGGAGAAAATAATTAAAATCAATGCGTATGGACTCAAATAAAATAGAAGCCTTGCTTGCCAAATATTGGGAATGCGAGACCTCTCTTGAGGAGGAGAACGAGCTGCGGGAATACTTTAGTCAACGGGATATTCCGGCACAGTTCAGGGAAGCAGCGGCACTCTTTGCCTATTTTGGTGAACAACGGAATAAGCAGGTAAAAGAGATCGCGTTTGATAGTAAAGTTGTGGAAAGAATTCAGACTTCAACTTCTGCCAACCGATCAAAAGTCGTGCGACTGATGTACAACTTCTCAAAGATTGCAGCGGGGTTGATTGTAGTGGTAGTTGCCACCTATTACATCCGCTCAGAAATTCGCAAGACTACCCCGCAGGAAATGGTGGATACGTATAGCGATCCCAAGCTGGCTTTTGAAGAAACAAAAAAAGCGTTGATGATGATCTCTAAAAGTTTCGGCCACGCAGAAGAGCAGGCAAAGAAAATCAATTTACTGAACGAAGCGAAAGAAAACATTCAGGAAGAAAGTGATACACAAGAACTTTAACTAGATACTGGATGCTAGATACTGGATGCTAGATACTGGATACTAGATACTGGATAATGAAGACTCAAGACTAAGGACTAAAAAACTAACATAAGATGAAGAAGATAATAGCAATACTCGCATTTGTAATGGCCGGAACAGCCACCTTTGCACAGAATGATGCCATCTCAAAATTTTTCAATAAATATTCTGATGACCAATCATTTTCACAAGTAAATGTTTCCAGCAAGATGTTCAGCTTGTTCACCAACATTGATATGGACAAGCCGGAAGATAAAGAAGTGGTGAGCGCCATCAGCAAGTTGAAAGGACTACGCATTTTAGCAAAGGATGATTCCATCAATGCTCGTAAGCTTTACAAAGAAGCATACTCGTTGATCCCGAAAGGACAGTATGAAGAATTGATGTCCTTTCGTGATAAGGACAAGGACATGAAATTCCTGATCAAAGAAAGTGGCGGTAAGATTTCTGAGTTGTTGATGCTGGCAGGTGGAAATAAGGAGTTTATGATCCTGAGCTTATTTGGTGAGATCGATTTGAAACAAGTTTCCAAAATCGGAAAGAGCATGGACATTGATGGCTTAAAAAACCTCGAGAAGCTTGACGAGAAAAAGAAAAATTAAATCATAAAACTTTTGGAAAAGCATCCGGGTATGTAAACATCCTGGATGCTTTTACGTGTAACCACTAAATCATTATCCATGAATCCATTCCGAATCATTTCCTTTCTTTTTCTGGTTGCTGTTTCTTCCAGCGCACTTGCACAAAGCAAAACCACCCAATCACTTCAAGATCAAAACAAGGATGCGTTTTCATTATACTTTTATCAGAATACTTTACGCATGTTAAATCAAAAGGAGGATAAAGAGTTTGATGAGTTGATCAAGGATATTGAGAAGATGAAGTTTTTGATGATCAAAAAGAATGCGGACTTTGGGACAGCTGATTATAAGAAACTCGTGGGGAGTTATCAGAAAGAAGCGTTTGAAGAGATCATGACCAGTCGGTATGAAGGAAAGACATTGGATATTTATTTGAAAGAAGGAAAAGACAAAGGAATGGTTGTCCTGGTGAATGATTCCACTAATTTATTTGTGTTGGACATTGTGGGGCAGATTGCTTTGAATAAAGTTACTAAATTGTATTCCGTTCTTGATGAGAGCCAGGATATAACCGGCCGCATCTTCAAAGAAGAAAAGAAGGAAGCAAAAAAAGAAAACGAAAATTAATTTGGAAACAGTTTTATCCATCAATGGCCTGACCAAGAATTTCGGTCGCCTGTGTGCTGTCAATAATTTGAATTTGGAAGTTGCCCGTGGGCAAGTCTTCGGAATGCTGGGTCCCAACGGCAGTGGCAAAACCACCACATTGGGAATGCTAATGAGCGTCATCAATCCCTCTTCCGGCACATACTCCTGGTTCGGAATGCCTCCCGGTGAAGCAGCACGAAAAAAGATCGGAGCTGTACTCGAGCATCCCATCTTTTATCCATACCTCACCGGACAAAAAAACCTTGAGCTGAATGCGTTGATCAAGGAATCCAATCCAGACAATATTGCCAAGGTGCTGGACTTGGTAGAACTCAGCGAACGCAAAGACGATAAATACAAAACTTATTCATTGGGGATGAAACAACGGCTGGCAATTGCATCGGCCTTGTTGAATGATCCTACCGTATTAATTTTAGACGAACCCACCAATGGACTGGATCCGATGGGGATCGCAGAAATTCGTGAACTTATCAAACGCATTGCGGATGATGGACGGACCATTATTCTGGCGAGCCACCTGTTGGATGAAGTTCAAAAAGTGTGTACGCACTTTGCAGTGTTGAAGCGTGGCAACTTAGTACATGTTGGGCCGGTTGATGATGTTGGAAAAGGAGCAGAGATTGTAGAGGTACATGCAAAAGTGGAAGGCTTTGCAGAGTTGATCCAAAAATTTCAGGGTGCCGCTTCTATTAGTAAAGAGAATGGGATTTTTCAGTTGACGTTACAAGAGGGCTACCATAGTCGCGATATCAACAAGTTTTTGTTTGATAATGGTGTAGTCGCAGACCACCTGATGACGAAGAAAAGAAGCCTGGAGAAAATGTTTATTGAAATTTTAGCAGACGCAAAGCAATGACCAATATACTGCACTTATTAAAAATTGATCTAAAGAAGCTGACCAGCTATCGTACCTTTTGGGTAATCTGTGGCTTGTACTTTTTAACGTTGGGTACTTCTACCGCCAGTGGAATGGAATTTTTGAAATGGCTGGCGAGAACAATTGAAGGGTTCGGACAAGAAATCAATATCAGCAGGATTCCATTATACCACTTCCCGGATATCTGGATGAACCTCGCTTTCTTTAGTGGCTTGTTCAAAATTGTGTTGGCGATCATGGTGGTAATTTCAATAACCAATGAATACAGCTACCGAACACTTCGCCAAAATATTATTGATGGCATGAGCCGTTGGGAATTCCTGGCGTCAAAAATAATGACCAACTTTCTTCTGAGCTTCATGAGCTTAGGTATGGTTTTTTTGATCACGTTAGTAACCGGACTTATTTATACGCCTAATCTTTCTACCGCCAAGATTTTCACCGACATGGAATTTTTCTTTGCGTACTTTTTGGAAGTATTCTCATTTCTTTCATATGCGTTGATGATTGGTGTGTTGGTGCAACGCTCAGGATTATCGATTGTGTTACTATTGCTTTCCCACATGATCGAAATCATCATCAAAGAAAATATTGACGACTATGTTCCCTGGTTGATCCAGTTCTTTCCAATGGAATCTATTTCGAATTTGGTACCGATGCCATTTGCACGCTATGCATTTCAGGAAATTCGTGATTACCTTACTGTGGCGTCTGTTTCCATTGCCCTCGCGTGGATATTCCTTTTCAACCTCTTCAGTTATCTGAAGTTGAAGCGGGCCGATATTTAGCAGGGTTGTACAACCAGAAAATCAATGAGGAAATAACAATCCCCGCCAATCCTCCAGTGATTGCTGTTACGGAATAATTTGCAACACGATTGCTGATGAATCCGATCTCAAAAGGTGGGTAGGCAACAGCAATGGTTATTAGTAAAATGATTAACCAGTAAGTATACTGAATGGGATACGGAAACGGGTTCTTGCCTTTTGGTAAAAAATGAAAGTATAAGAGTATGATCAGTCCGCCCAGGAATGTACTCCCATATTGAATGAATTTGTAAATCCCGAATGAAAATGCTCCCAGGTCTACTTTGTTGGAAAGAGCAGGAAACACACCAATAAAAAATCCTCCGGCATACGTGAAGCCGTCCCAAAAAATGTGCGTTGATGAACCAACAATTGCTGAAATAATAAAGGCGACTTTGTTGTTCTTTATATAGTCAATAAAATTGTAGTTGAACCAATCATCACATCGGATTTTAAAGTAGCGCGGTAAATTGGCAATCAATGGCCCTTTCACAAGCTGATGGAATAGGATGGAAAGAAGAACCGTAAGCGGTAAATCAAAATAAAGAATTCCCAAAAGTGAATGACTATGTTGACTGAATGCTTCCATGCGAAAGAAGTATTCAAAGTCAGGCGCCATGGAGCCGATGATTAATCCTGTCGCAGACCAAGCAGTTGACTTCCTACGCGTGAGTGGAAGGATAAGAGCAGGATGCGAAAAAGTAAGTGGCATTGTAAAGAGGGTAAAGCAGCTAATTTCGAAATAGAAATACTGCTATCCAAATACCTTCCTGTACTAAGCTTAATAAACCTTTTTGAAGTGAAGACGAAACCGTTTGCGAGAGGGACGCTAGATGCTGGACGCTAGATACTGGATACTAGACACCAGATGCTAGATTAGATACTAATTAAATTACTCAATACTCACGACTAACTACTCACGACTACTTTATATGCGACCAGTTCTCACCTGATTTGATCCGGTAGATCTGCATGTCCGAAACCTTGAATTGCTGTGCTAGTTTTTTTAAGGTGGGCGGATTTTTTTGCGCGAGTTTCTTTTTGATGCGTTTTACTTTTTCCGCATTCAATTTCAATCCTTCTGTTGGGCGTTGGCGATGGATCACAGCCGGATCTTTTTTGGCGTGTTCAATCTGATCGTCCCACGTTACCCATTTCAAATTTTTATAATCGTTGTTTTCTTTTTTGTGGTCTTTGTGGATTACGAAAGTTTGCTTCGGACTATTCTTTTTGAGGAAGAGTTGGGCCACCAGGCGGTGGATGTAATAGTTTAAATTTTTGCCTTGGTTTTTTAGTGTGATACTTGGGTACCCCTGTGTTAAACGGGTTTTGAGAAGCGTACCGGTTTTTACGGTATCCATATAACTGGCAACCCTGCCTTTGTTGGAGACGGCATATTTTCGCTGAAGCTTCTTTCGCTTCATGGGGATATCCAACCATTTCTCCCCTGCCAAAAATTTTAGCGGTGTTACTTTTGCTGGGCTCATAACTTAA
The DNA here is from genome assembly GCA_041746855.1 of Cyclobacteriaceae bacterium. Classification (GTDB taxonomy): domain Bacteria; phylum Bacteroidota; class Bacteroidia; order Cytophagales; family Cyclobacteriaceae; genus JBGTGG01. The sequence goes on from JBGTGG010000446.1 coordinate 20,409, forward strand.
AGCTACCGTTATATTTCCTTTTTCACTACTAATAAATAGTAATTGTTGTCTACCGGCAAGTAGCCCTGCTCGAAACAATAGCAATACATGCCGCTATCCTTGGTTTGATAGATGCTGGTGAAATGGGTGAAGTCAAATCCTTTTTCCAATAGTTTTGATTTGGGCACTTTCACTTTCCCGGTGGGGTTCAAGGTCAATAAAATGCGCCTGTTTTTCCGCAGGATGTTGCTCACATTGCGTACATAATTGGTGGCATCTGAATTTAATTTGTTGTTGTAATCCACCCGACAGGTGTCGGAACAGAATTTTTTATCAATCCTGCCGTGGAACTTCGTTCCGCATACTAAACATTGTTTTTGAGCTGTAGTGGCCATATTTCGCTATCGATTATCCGTTTACAAACGTTTACAAACGAATATAATCGATTATAAGCGTTTACCATACGAATCCGGCAAAAATCTCCCTCCACCTTTGCATTGTCAGTCGAACGAATCACTGGCAGTTTTTAAAAATCATGTTAAACTAAAACAAACAAAATCATGAAAAGCTTACGAAACAGCGTGCAACTAATCGGCAACATCGGTAAAGATCCGGAAGTGAAATCTTTTGACAAAAGCAAAAAGGCTTCCTTCAGCATTGCCACCAACGAAACCTACAAAAACCAAAAAGGGGAGAAGATCAAAGAAACCCAGTGGCACAATGTAGTGGTGTGGGGCAAGCTTGCGGACATCGTGGAAAAGTATGTGAAGAAAGGAAACGAAGTAGCCATTGAAGGCAAGCTGGTGCACCGCTCATACGAAACCGCTTCCGGTGAGAAACGTTTCATCACGGAAATCAACGTGAATGACCTCGTGATGTTGGGTGGGAAATCATAATCCATATCCCAACATCAAAGAAAGGCCCGGTCGGAAATGATCGGGCTTTTTTGTTTTGCCATTTTTTGGAATGGTTCAAATCATAAATATTAGAGACGAGCCTTCTCAAAGAAGATTTTAAATAGTTTCACTTTAGGACAACCTTTTGTATATTTGAACGTGGAAAGGAAAAAGAAAAAGCGGACTATAATTTTCTACAAAGACCATTTTGAGGATTTTTTTGTAAGCAAAAGCAGAAAGTTAAAGATAAAATTATCTGGACTTTTGATTTGATCGAAGAATTAAGCAGAGTTCCGGAAACGTATTTGAAACACATTGAAAATACCGATGGGTTATTTGAAATACGTGTTCAACAGGGAAGCGATATTTTCCGGATATTTTGTTTTTTCGACCAAGGACAGCTAGTTGTATTGGCAAATGGTTTCCAAAAGAAATCACAAAAGACACCAAAAAAAGAAATTGTTAAAGCCATTAAAATAAAAGAAGAATATGAAAGCGAAAAAAACTAAGGTTATTACCTTGGATCAATTCAAGGACAAGCATTATGGAAAGAAGGGTACTCGTAAGAGAGACACACTTGAATCAGGTTATGAAAATTTTAAAATTGGAGTGCTATTACATCAGGCACGATTAGAAAAAGGGCTGACCCAGGAAGAGCTTGCAGAAAAGGCAGGCACGACAAAATCCTATATTTCAAAAATAGAGAATAACATAAAAGAAGCTCGGATCTCCACCCTTCAAAAGATTATTGAACTCGGACTCGGGGGACAATTGGAGTTGTCAATAAAACTATAGGAAAAGCCCGGTCGGTATGATCGGGCTTTTTGTTATGAGATTTTGGAATGCTTCTGAATGAAAAACTTAGTAGATTAGTAGTAATAATACTGTGTGGTAGGTTGTAAAACCCAAGCCATTAAAAAAATATAAACGTTGGCGGTAATGCCATAAGACAATTGACATATGAGACTAAGAATTAAAAGCACACCACTTACTCTTCAAATAATAAGTTGGTTGCAAATCGTTGGCGGAGTAACGGGACTTGGACTTGTAGTCTACTTAATGTTACAAACCGGGCCAATCAATGGAGCCATACTATTAATATTTTTAACCGGACTGGGACTATTTTCATACTCAATCTATGCAGGCAAGAGGCTGTTGACGGATGCAGAGAAAGGGACTGGAATAATTCTTTCTCTAATTAACCAGGTATTACAACTCTTCCAGTGGAGTATATTGGGTTACGGGCTTTCTTACAGTTCTGGAGCAGAAATAGCATTGGGTATACAAGGGCTCACATTCAAATTTAATATTGCAGCAATTGTTTCGACATTCAAAATGGCTATTAACACGGATGATGAATTTTTTCTAAAAATAAATTTAATAGCCCTTCTCATAATTTTTGTTTTGGTGGATATTTTTGAAGAATCGAAAGAAGAAAGTAGAGAATCGGAAATAGAAGGACAAGAAGTACAGAACGATGAATTGAGGCTGGAGTAATGATACCACCGATACCGTTTGTGTATTTGAGCAATAAATTTAGAATCGTGATGCGTATGAGATTTATTTTTTTGCTGTTTTGAGTTTTGTGTTTTTTTTATCTTGTACGGAACCTGGTATTTTTCCCAGTTCAGAAATTAAATCTGTTGATTCTTTAATGCATCTTCATTTTCCTAAGAAAAAGCGAACCCCTTTATTTAAACTGTTTTTTGCTCCTTATTACTCTCCCGAGCTTCCCATACCAGAAGATCTTTTACATAGTGGAGTAAGTTACAGAGCAATTTACAAATATTCACATAGTGAGCTTTTGAAGTTAAATAAATCACTTACGCATCTTAAGAAGATGAAACATGAGAATTGTTGTTTTCTATGCGTTGGTAATGGAAGGGATAGTTATTTGACTAATTGTGATTCGCTGAAAAATCCACCTGTTCCGTTTTTTAGCGCTGAAAGAAAATTTTTAAATATTGAAGGCGAATATTTAAGCTCTCATTTTGACTTGTTTATCATTGATTTTAATGAGGATACTTTTCTTCCTTCTGAAAATCTTATTAGTGAATCATGTTCAGACCGTTGGAGACATGGATTCACACGGGGAATCGCTATTAGCGAGGAGAAAAATTTAGTGTTATTTTGGTTGCAGTTTTGGTAATCGATTATGGCTTGGCGCTGTTCGTAGCGTCCCGCTAGGGCCAGCTTAACTTCAGCGTCTCGCTAAACAGGTTCAAACAAAAATTGACGGTCATAAAAATGAACAATGGCAAGAAAGACTAGCTAATCATTATGTATAAAATCATAAACACACAAAGGCAGCGACCTAAGCAAGCAGAGCCGTATAAGAGGAGGGCTTCACAGCTGTCCCTTAACGAACCTGAGGGTGAAACTCCCCAGGGGTGTGACTCGTCTAGCGACAATACCATACTTGTAATTGATTCGTATTTGGTGTAATTTTACATCAAACTATTAAATATGGGACGTCAAAGTATATCATTTACCAAGCCGAATGACGAGTGGCTAAAATCTCAGGTCGACAGTCAAGAATATTCAAGTAAAAGCGAATTAGTTAATGACTTAATCCGACAAGCAAGAAACCAACAAAAAGAAATCGACTGGATTAAAGCAAAACTCGAGAAAGCTGAGAAAAGTGGTTTTACAGATGCTACGAAAGAGCAGATTTTAGCACAGTCTAAGTCTGATATGCATGGCTGAATATAGACTGAGCAACGAAGCCAAAAATGACCTTGTCAGAATACATCAATATGGAGTAAAAAAATTTGGAGAAGTACAAGCAGACAATTATTTCAACACATTTTTTGATTACTTTGAAATGATAGCCGAGAGACCTTTTGCATACGAGTCAGTCGACTACCTAAAAGAAGGATATAGACGCTGTGTTTGTGGGGCTGACAGCATCTACTTTAGAGTCAATGACAAGGTTGTTGAGATTATGGCAATCATTGGACGCCAGGATATTACCGGAATAATAAAATAAAGTTCCCAACAAAAGGCTATAAGACATATGCTTGGCGCTGGTCATAGCGTCTCGCTAGGATCAACTTAAATTCAGCGTCTCGCTGACAAGCTCAAACAAACATTTAATAGCTCCTTTTCGAACTCCATAATAATCATCAGCACCGTTATCACTTTTCCTACGCAATACCATAACCATTCTTCTAAAATCTTTGTTAACTTGATCAACAAAATTTATAAGCTATGAAAAATATAAAATCCACAATCTTTGCCATTGCATTAATGGCCATTTCATCTTCATTTGTTCATGCACAAAAATTACCGGGCCTCGATTCTAGTCCTGCGGACATTGCTTATCTGCGTGAGGATGGAAGAAGATCAGCTCCAGTGATAAAAGTAGTGTATGGCCGTCCTCAGAAAAAGGAAAGAACCATGCTTGGCGGAACAGAAGCATATGGAAAAGTTTGGCGAGTGGGCGCGAATGAAACAGCGGAAATAAAAATATTTAAAGATGTAACGCTTGGTGACAAAAAAATTGCTGCGGGTACGTATTCGCTCTATGCTATTCCCAATAAGGATGAATGGACAATTATTTTGAATTCTAAATTGGATACCTGGGGTGCGTATGAGTATGATGAATCCAAAGATGTAGTACGCTTCAACGTTCCGGCTGGAAAAACAGAAGCTGAAGTAGAAGCGTTTACCATTGCCTTTGAAGGCGAAAAGGGAACGGGAACGATGATGCTGGCATGGGAAACTACGTTGATAAAAATTCCGGTGAAGTTTTAGTTAGCTCCCCATCTCTTATAGCGCAGTCTTGATTCGCATTACCCAAAAGCCCGATCAAAAGGATCGGGCTTTTTTGCTCGAAAGTGTTATTTTGAAAATTAAAAAGTGAAGCCAGAGTTGTATATTTGAAATATGGAGACATTAAAAATCATGATAGTCCGTAAAGATACCTAACTGACAGAAGCTGTCTAAGCTATTGGTGACCTTGTTTGAAAAAAACAAGTGTTATGAATCTAATAGAGTTTATGAAGCATTTCCCCAACGAGGAATCATGCCGGGTACATT
>JBGTGG010000447.1:0-15918 GCA_041746855.1 Cyclobacteriaceae bacterium
TTTCAAATACACCGCATTTCATACGGTGTTATTATGGTTGAATCCCTTCGGGATTCTTGATTATTTCTTCGAGATAAGTGTTAACTCTGCTGATATGAAGCTCCTTCTTGGTTCAACAAAAAAATAAAGAAGCAAAACCAAAGAACAATTCAATAGCCAAACTCAACGATGGTGGGGTATGAGGAAAAATATTTATTGTAGTTCAACCCTTTCAGGGTTGTTGATAAAAAGATAGGTTTACATGCACCGCATTTCATACGGTGTTATTATGGTTGAATCCCTTCGGGATTCTTGATTATTTCTTCGAGATAAGTGTTAACTCTGTTGATATGAAGCTCCTTCTTGGTTCAACAAGAAAAGTAAAGAAGTAAAATCAGATAACAGTTCAATAGCCAAACTCAAAGATGGCAGGGTAAGAGGAAAAATATCTATTGTAGTTCAACCCTTTCAGGGTTGTTTTGTAAAGACCTTTTTAGTAACACCTCATTGCATGCGGTGTTACTAAAAGTGTTGAATCCCTTCGGGATTCTGGGGATGTTTTATGAAAAATGATCGTTGCCTATTTTAAATAATAGACCTTGTTTCAATTGCTTTTCGCAATTTTTAATGATTGCTTTATACAGTAGAATCCTGAAGGGATTCAACATCAATAACTTCAGATGAAAACCTGGGGAGTTGTAAAAGAAAACTAAATCAGAACCACGAAGTGGTTCAACAAACGATTTTCTCTTAATCTCTAATCAAACAAACCCGGCAAATACAAACTCAACTGCGGAATATACGTCACCAATAGGAGTACAATAATCATTGCAATGAAAAGCGGAAGCATGGGTTTTAATACTTTCTCCAACGATATCCCCGCAATACCAATTCCTACAAAAAGCACGGAACCAACCGGTGGGGTACACAACCCGATACACAGGTTCATGATCATCATGATTCCAAAATGGATCGGATCAATGCCTATGCTGGTCACAACCGGTAAGAAGATCGGAGTGAAGATCAATACCGCAGGTGTCATGTCCATAAAAATTCCTACCGCTAATAGAAGAATATTGATGAGCAATAGAATTACAATCGGGTTATCTGAAATACTCAACAATCCCGCAGTAACAGCTTGCGGGATATCAGCGTATGCCATCACCCAACTCATGCTCATCGAGCACGCGATCAATAAGGTTACAACAGCAGTAGTTCCAACAGATCCAATGGCAATTTCACTGATTTTTTTGAAGGAGAGTTCTTTGTAAATCAACGACAGCACAAAAGTGTAGAGTACAGCAATTCCCGAAGCTTCGGTTGCGGTAAAGATACCCGCTACAATTCCTCCGATCACCACGATCAACATCATCAAACTGGGCAAGGCTTGTATGAAGGTGACGAAGATATTCTTAAGGGAAGAGGCATCTCCTCTTGGATATTTTTTTACGCGAGCATAAACAGCGGCTACAAGCATCAATGCCAACCCCATTAAAATTCCGGGAATATATCCCGCAAGGAAAAGTGCAGAAATCGAAACGCCACCACTCGCGAGCGAATACACAATTAAAATATTGGAAGGCGGGATAATTAATCCGGTTGTAGAGGAAGTAATGTTTACCGCAGCGCTATATGATTTTTCATACCCTTCTTTTTCCATGCGCGGTCCTAAGGCACCACCGATCGCAGAAACCGCTGCCATGGCCGATCCGGAAATGGCACCGAACAACATGGCGCCAATAATATTCACATACGCCAGCCCTCCGGGAAATGAACCCACTAATGCTTTTGCAAATGCAATAAGCCGCTGGGCAATACCTCCCTGGTTCATGATTTGGCCGGCAAGAATAAAAAAAGGAATGGCCAACAATGAAAAGCTATCCAAGCCAGTAGCCATCCGTTGTGCTATTGTTGTAAAGGCAGGAATGGAATCGATGTTTACAAGAATCGTAAAAAGAGAAGCAAGCCCTACACTATACGCAACCGGAACGCCCAGGATGAGCAACACTATGAAGCTCAAGACAAGCATATAAATTTCTGGATTTTCCATTAGTGAGAGGGCTTAAAAAGATCCGAAAGAGAATAGTAGCAGATCAACAATCCACTCAAGGGCAATGCCAGGTAAACGTACCCCAATGGCAGCTGCATGGAAGAAGACTGTTGTCCCAATTGAAAAGAAATATACACCAGTCTGGAGCCACCAATAATGAGCACAAACACGGCAAAGACAATGATCAATAGCGAAATGATTTTATCCTGAATTTTTTGTTGGTTGATATTGAGTTTGGTTCTAAGCAATCCGATAGAAACATGCATATTTTTTCCGGAAGCGTAGGCTGCGCCCATCAGTCCTATCCAAATCAATAGATAGCGTGCAAGTTCATCTGTGAAAATACTTGGATTATTAAGGAGGTAGCGGGAAGCTACTTGCCAGAGTACATTCAGCACCATCAAACCAAGTAATAAACTCAGGATTATTTCCAGTCCTTTGTCCAGTTTATTGCGGAATGTCATGGTGTTTGGGTATTTAGTCCGGTGTTTTGTATCTCTTTAATCAGCGCATATATTTCCGGGTTAGACTTATAAGCATCGTACAAGTAATTTACCTTTTCTTGAAAAGGCAACTTCTCCGGATAGAGAATCGTGACACCGGCATCTTGTACCATTTGTAAACTTTCCTTTACCGATGCAGCCCAAACTTCTTTTTGATAATTGACAGATTTGTCTGCTGCTTCTTGTAACCAGGCACGTTCCTGATCAGTGAGTTTTTCCCAGAGGTACGTGCTTACAATCAGCACATCGGGAATGGTGGCGTGTTCATCAATAGAATAGTACTTACAAATTTCATAGTGGCGTGATGTGTAAAAACTGGGTGCATTGTTTTCAGCAGCATCAACCACTCCTTGTTGTAAAGCGGTGTACAATTCGCCAAACGAAACGGGGGTAGGGGAGCCGCCTAATGCACTTACCATATCAACTGCACTCTGGCTGTTCATCACCCTGATTTTCATTCCTTTCAAATCATCAGGAGTCTTTATGGGTTTATCTTTTGAATAGAAACTTCTGCTCCCCGCATCATAAAAACACAGGCCGCGCAACCAATATTTATCACCTTTCTGTAATAACTCGTGCCCAATAGGACCTTGTAATACACTCCAGGCATGGGCAGAGTCACGGAAAATATAAGGAAGGGTGAGCACCTTCATTTCAGGAACAAAATTTTCGAGGATGCCGGCCGAAACTTTGGTCATATCCAAACTGCCAATTTGAACCAATTCGAGCAACTCCCTTTCAGCTCCGAGTTGTCCATTCGCATACAGTTCAATCCTCATTTGTCCTTTCGATATTTCCTCCAGGTTTCTGGCCATTTCGACCATTCCTATGTGGACGGGATGGGCTTCGTTAAGGCCATGCGCGAGTTTAAGCACCCGCGTTTCTTTCGATTGACTGCAGGCTGCCAAAGTAAAAGCAGCCATGAGCATGAACAGTAATTTTTGGGGAATCTGTTTTGAGCAGCTCCTTAAAAACAGGTATACTTTCAAGTGGTTTCTATGGTCCATTTTCACGTTTTACAACTCCTTCTTTCTACTACAACTCACAAGCTAAACAATACTCGCGGGTTTGTGTAATCGATTGCGCAAAAGTGACAAATTTATACAATTCAAGTATATTCGAAAGCCTTTTAAGCCCTATTACAAAAGAAAATCCTTTAAGCCCCATATTCATTTAAGAAGATTGGATGTGGTTTATTAATCAACAAAATTAAATTCGGAACAGGTGTAACCTTGCCCAGGAGAATGGAGTATAAGCATTAGTCCGACAAAAAGATAAGATATAAAACATGAAGGGAACATCTCTGGGGGAATTTGAAGAACTGGTCTTACTTTCCGTTGCTGTTTTAGATGGGGATGCCTATGGTGTATCTATCGGAACGCTTATAGAAGAAGAATCAGAACGAACCGTGACCATCAGTACCATTCACAATGTGCTGTATCGGTTGGAGAAAAAGGGATTTGTAAAATCGGAGCTTGGCGGAGCCACTGCCGAGCGTGGCGGTCGTAATAAACGCTTGTTCAAAATTACCACTGCTGGTCGTGCTGTGCTTGAACAATCGCGGGCATTGCGCAACAAACTCTGGAATGCTATACCCCAAGTGAATTTTCAATGAAAAAGATAGCTCCACCACGCTGGGCCGATATTTTTCTGGAATGGTATTGTTCCAAGGATTATATCGAAGAAGTGCAGGGCGATTTGCACGAGTGGTTCCTTCATCGTGTAAAACGACAAGGCCTCACTACTGCCCGCTTACTTTACTTTATCGATGTGATCCGTTTCATGCGGACCTATCGTCTCAAATCAATAGAAGAATTAAGTCAACACTCAAATACTGCGGCTATGTTTAATAATTACTTTATCACTTCCTGGAGATCATTAGTCAAAAACAGAACCTTTTCCGCCATCAACATTATTGGGTTGGCGATCGGGATGACGTGTTGTATCCTCATCACCCTTTTTGTTCAATTTGAATTGAACTATGATCGCCGAAATAAAAATGCAGACCGGATTTATCGTGCCGTTGTGGATTTGCAAGCGAACGATTGGGCAATTTCCGCATTTCCTTTAGGAGCATTATTGAAAGAGAATTTTCCGGAGGTTGAAAACTTTGCACGTATAAAACCTGTGGAACCTTTTGTTACCAATGAAGAACGGGAAGTCAAAATAAAACAGAAGGTATTTTATGCCGACTCGGCTGTATTTGATGTACTCGATATTGAACTCATTTCAGGAAATGTTGAAACGGCTCTTGTAAAAGCAAACACAATGGTGCTGACCGAAGAACGCGCCAAAGCATTTTTTGGTGATGAAGATCCGATGGGAAAGACACTGATGATGGAAGGAAACCAAAACCCGTTTGTGATCACCGGTATATTTAAACCACTGCCTTCCAATTCGCATGTACACATCGATGCAATGGCTTCTTCGCTGAGTTTCGCACCGATGCAACCTGATTTTGAAAACCCCTGGGGTTACTTGACAAACCATTACACCTATTTTGTGATGCCCGAAAATTTTGATCACGAAGCATTTGGCACCAAGGTTTCCACATTTCTTGATGAATATCATGAACTAACGCCCGATGATCCACGAAATAGTATCACATTTCAGCCGCTTACTTCTATTCATTTACATTCTAATCGCGGGTTGGAAATTGAAGCGAACGGAAATGTAAATACGATTTATATTTTCTCCGCCATTGCCTTTTTTATTTTATTGATTGCCTGTATCAATTTCATGAATTTATCTACTGCACAATCGTTGCGAAGGGCAAAAGAAGTGGGAATACGAAAGGTAGTGGGAAGTAAAAAGGGACAATTGGTTTTTCAATTTTTGAGTGAGTCCATATTGGTTAGCATTTTTGCATTGGTTATTTCTGTTGGATTGATATTGCTCATTGTTCCTGAGTTCAATGAAATATCCGGAAAGCAATTGGTGATCAATCCGATGGAAAACCTACAGGTGGTAGCAATCTTTTTGGGTATCACTTTTTTTGCGGGCATATTCGCTGGCATCTATCCTGCATTTTTCATCTCTGCGTTTCAACCGGTCAAAGTAATTAAGGGAACCTACCTTGGAAATGCCGCAGGTCAATACCTACGAAAAGGATTGGTAGTATTGCAATTTGCAATTGCCTTTGTCATCATCGTGGGCACATACGTGGTGAATTCTCAACTGGATTTTATGCTGAATAAAAATATGGGCTTTGATCGTGAGCAGACCCTTGTTGTTCGCATGCCGAGTGACAGCATAGGTGGTCATATGATCAAAAACGAATTGCTAAAACTCTCCGGTGTTCACTCGATTACGCGCTTCAATGAAGTGCCCGGAAAAATGGTGAACACCAGCACGGTGTGGTATGAAGGAGCAGAAAGGGACCAGGGGGAGAATGTGTATATGTTTAGTGGTGATCCTGATCTCCCGCAAACGTTGGGGATGACGATGTTAAAAGGGAATTATTTCACTGAGGACACACAACAATTTTACAGGGAATTTGTAATCAATGAAAAAGCAGTAGAACATTTTGGTTGGACACTTGAAAATGCCGTTGGTAAACTCATGAATTTTGGCGGGCGCTCTGAAGAAGAACCAGGAATGGTGATTGGTGTTATCAGTGATTTTCATTTCAAGCACTTGCACGAAGTAATTGATCCGTTGGTGATGTATTTGGAACCACAATATGAAGGCCGGCACATGGGGATAAAAATTAACTCCGGGGATTTGTCGCAAACAGTTTCCGCAATTAAATCGCGCTGGGAAGAGTTGCTGCCTGCCTATGAATTTCAATATCAATTTTTAGATGAAAGTTTTGATTCACTTTTTGATCAGGAGAAAAGGTTAGGTCAGATGTTTGGCATCTTTGCCGGTCTTGCTATTTTTATTTCCTGCCTCGGGCTTTTTGGACTGGCAGCTTTTACACTTCAGCAAAAGAAGAAAGCAGTGGCGGTTCGAAAAGTAATGGGAGCTTCGATCAGCAGTATTGTTACGATGACTTCCAAAGATTTCTTAAAGCCGGTTGTATTGGGAATGTTGCTGGCGGCACCGGTTGCGTATTTTAGTATGAATACGTGGTTGCAGGGCTTTGCCTATAATGTAGGCTTCAATTTGATTGTTTTTGTGTACGCACTTGCTGTGGGTGTTGGCGTAGCATTACTGACCATAAGTTTTCATTGTTTTAAAGCAGCGATCACCAATCCGGTGGATTCGTTGCGAAATGAATAAACCTGTTGCACAACCAAGGGTTTTTCAGTAGGAGTCACCTTTCAATTTTGAAAGCGAATAGAGATTAGATGGTATTGCAATTGTAGTTCCAACATGTACATAAAATTTAAGTCTGCTACAGGTGAAGGGCTGGTAAAAAGTTTACTTTTGTTGAGTAATCCCGAAGGGATGACAGGATTATAGAAAATCACAAAGTCAAATTTAAGAACCCCGGAGGGGTGAAATATTGTGGCAGGAACGTTCTCACAGGTGTATATTCAAATCGTATTTGCGGTAAAAGGTCGGGAGAATTTAATTTCCACAACATGGAATGACGATTTGTATAAATATATTGCAGGAATAATTAAGGGTAAGGAGCAAAAGCCGATTATTGTAAACGGAATGCCTGATCATATTCATGCTTTCATTGGATTGAAACCCTCTATGCCTATTTCTGATTTGGTGCGGGATATAAAAAATAATTCGTCCAAGTTTATTAACGAACATAAACTCGTGAAAGGCAAATTCTCGTGGCAAGAAGGATATGGTGTAATTTCATATTCACATTCACAAATTGAAAGTGTTTATAACTACATTTTAAAGCAGGATGAACACCATATGAATAAGACATTTAGGGATGAGTATCTTGAGCTGCTTAAAAAATTTGAAATCGAGTATAATGAAAAGTATTTGTTTGAATGGTTGAGCTAAACCTATATCACCCCTTCGGGGTTTGGGTCACAATTTGATGTGCCTACTATAATCCTATCATCCCTTCGGGATTGGAAAGGCAAAAAAGTAAGTTAATCCTCATTACCAAGGAGACATTGATACTATTAGCGATAAGGGAAATAATAGCAATTGTGTATATTCGGGTGTTGCTTGCAATTTTTAAATGAAAGGTCTACTACTAATAGCGCTGGTTACAATTGCAACAATTGCATTCGGACAAGGCCAATATCCGTTTGAGAAATTCCCAAAAATAAAATATGTAGAATTCAAGGACTGGGAAGTTTACAAAAAGACAGATAGGATACATTTTACGCTGTCAATTCCCGACTTCTTTTCCAACGCTGACACGTTAACAATTCAATTGACATCATTTGAAATTAAATGGGATAGTTCTTATATAAGACTGTTTAGAAACAAAGTACAGATTCAGAAGATATTTGAGCCAATGTTTTTCACTGACATAAACGTTACTATCAACCCTGCACGCACTTCGGATATTAACGGAGACGATTTAACTGATCTAAAGCTGTTAATTCCGTACATGGGAAACGGACTTGCTTCCTTGAATGAACGCGTAATTTATTTGTTCCAAAAAGCTGATGGACTTTTTACCAAAGTCTCATACCTGGACAAAATGGGTGCTCACATTACTGAGCATGACTTCGATAATGATTCTAAATTTGAAATTCTGACAATGACTTTAAACGGATACGAAAATCACAATTATTGGACTTTTAATGTATATAACTTTAAAGACGGAGAATTGGTAAATCAAAATGATTTGTTTGACTACCCCATAATGATCCAATTTCTTTATAGGGACAACTATAGCGTGACAGACAAAATATCACACGAATTAATGAAAACGTTTAGTGACGAAAAACCAAGTGAATATCATAAGAACTAAAATGAATCAACGACAAACCATTACAATAGAAATATGTCAATAACAAAACACACTGAATTAGTAGGAATGCAAAAAGCAAGTGATGTGGTTGCATTCGTATTGAAAGAAATGAGAGCGTATGCCCAACCCGGTATGACCACCAAACAACTGGACAATTTCGGTGGACAGATCCTTAATGATTTTGGCGCAAAATCAGCTCCTTACTTAACGTATGGTTTTCCTGGGTGGACGTGTATCAGTGTAAACAATGAGTTTTGCCATGGCATACCGTCTGATAAAAAAGTATTGAAGAAAGGGGACTTAATCAATATAGATGTCTCAGCAGAATTAAACGGCTATTGGTCTGACAATGGCGGATCCTTTGTTCTTGGTGAAGATATACACCAACATCAAAAGCTTGTGGATGCCTCAATGCAGATTTTACACAAAGCAATTCATACTATAAAAGGAGGCGTTCGCATTTCGGACATCGGGCATCTGATAGAAACAGAAGCTAAAAAATGCGGGTACAAAGTCATCCGGAACCTGACCGGACATGGAATCGGCAAAAGCCTGCATGAAGAACCCAGTGAAATAGCAAATTATAAAGATCGTTTTAATGCGACAAGATTTAAGAAAAACTCAGTCGTTGCGATTGAAACTTTTATATCAACAACTTCAACATACGCTGAAATATTGAAGGATGGCTGGACAATGGTTGGCAATAGGGGAGGCTTTATGGCGCAACACGAACATACCATTGTGGTTACGGATGGGAAGCCAATCATCCTGACAGCGGCAAACGAAATATGGGAGTCTTAATATTTTAATGTTGCCAGGTTTTCGATTTGAAACAATTTCAAAATCATTTAGAAACGGTTTGTGGCTAAAAGATCTACTGCACCGGTAGCCTTCTCACCAAATTAGATTGTGCCAGCATAAAAGTTTGGTATGACAATGAATATTGATCCTATAGACGGGAACATAAGTTCCACTATAGGGGAAATAACTCCCCACTCTTCCCAACTATCAAAAAGAAAATTCCGTGCATCATAACGGTCGGTTTGTAAAAAATTGAGACAAGAGGCTGTTTGTTGTGTGCAGAGGGTGTTTTAACAAATCTATTTTATCGATAGGTTATTGCGGACAGCAAATTGCTCCATTTACTATGCTTTACTAAAAAGCAACAAACTCAAATCTTAAAAACATGATGAAATTCAATCTGATCCTATTAGTTGCAGTGATGATGGTGGGCACTGCCACCGCACAGTCCGTGAACATTGGTATAAAGGGCGGTTTAAATTTGTATACCATTAGTGGTGATAACGATGGAAACAATTCTTATAAGCCGTCTTTTCACATTGGGTTGTTGGGCCATATTCATATGAGTGATAAGTTTGCGCTACAGCCAGAATTAGTTTTCTCGGGACAGGGCACAAAATACACCCTTAATGGCAATGATGTAAACCTAAACTTGAATTATGTAAACGTGCCGTTGATGTTTCAATATATGTTCGACAACGGTTTTCGATTGCAGGCAGGTCCTCAAGTAGGGTTTTTAGTCAGTGCTGAAGCCGATGGCAATGATGTGAAAGATAATTTAAAGGGTGTTGACTTTGGAGCAGGCATTGGTGCAAGCTATGTAAACCCTGCCTCCGGTTTTGGGTTTGATGCCCGATACAATTACGGTCTTAGCAACATCAATGAAAATGATGCTAGCGATTCCTTCAACAGAGGATTCCAACTCGGTGTATTCTATTTATTCAAACATCGATCGTAGTATCGCATGAAAGCATAGCGGGACAGCACAAATGTTGTCCCGCTTTGTTTTGAAACAGGTCAATTCATATCTCTTTGTATCAAGTCTATTTACTTAATAATCAAAAAATCAATATGTCAGCTCCTTCATCGCCTAAAAAAATTACGTGGATTATCGGTTTGGTTTGTGGTATCCTCGGAATCATTGGCCACTATGCGCACGTTCAAATTCTATCGGAGTACAATTATGTTTTATTGCTGACCGGGTTTATTGCGCTCGCTTTAGGCACTACCTTTAGGGAAGTCTAGAAGATTTATAAGTTCTGTGCTATGGGTGATGAGTTAAATGACAACCCATAACTCCTCACCCATAATTTTATAACAAAACCTTGTTTTTTATTTCTTTAAAATGAAACTCAATATCGGAACCTTTGAATGGAAAAGGAGCGTATCGGTTACACTAATCTGGTAAAGTGGTTTTGATTTCCTCCCATGTGTGACCATGGCCACGAGTTGTGGATTAATCCTGTCGATGATATTCAAAATGCCTTTATCCCTTTCATAGTAATTGTATATTGAAGTGGTGATTTTTATGGAAGGCTCTTTCGGTAGTGCAAGGTTCATCGCCTTTTCAATGGAATCTGTGTCTTTGAATTTAGCAGGTGTGTTAATGTATGCCAATTCCAGTTTCGCTTTAAAAAGCAAAGCCAATTCAATTGTTCCGTCCAGCGCTTTAGCGATGTCTTCTTCAAAATCGGAAACGAACAAAATTTGCTTGATTTTGGATAAGTCCTGGTTTTTCTTTACTGAGATTACAGGACACGGTGATAGCCTGATTACCCGCTGTGCAGTGGAACCCA
This sequence comes from Cyclobacteriaceae bacterium, assembly GCA_041746855.1. GTDB lineage: Bacteria > Bacteroidota > Bacteroidia > Cytophagales > Cyclobacteriaceae > JBGTGG01. The sequence goes on from JBGTGG010000447.1 coordinate 10,972, forward strand.
CAAATAACGCATCAGTGTCTCCAGCACCATGGGCACCCATTACGATGAGGTTAATTTTTTGGGCGGTTGCATAGTCTATAATTTTTTCGGTGGCTTGCCCGGTTTGGACAGCGTGAGTTACATCCAGGCCGTTAAAAAATTTTTCCCGACTAAGGTTTTCCATTTTAATAGTGGCATCCATGATTCGGGTTTCTACATCTGGAAATTTTTGTTGGGTTGCAACCGACATTTTGTTCCATTCTGATGGAGCCAACACAACGTGAAGCAAATGGATTTTTGATTTTAGTGTCTTTGCCAATGAAGCAGCAACTTTTACTGTGGCGTGTGCGGAGATTGAGAAATCAACCGGTACCAAAATTTTTTTCATAGTAGTAGACTTTGTAAACACTTGCAATTACTTGTATCGTCAGGATAAGGTGAATGAGTTTTATTGCATTTTTTACTGACTTTTGACAGTAAGAATCCATTTCAAATTTCAGCGTGTTTAAACTTGCGTCTTTTCATATCGACCCGTCTTTTCTTTAATCTTTATTCTAAACAAAATTGGCCTTTTCTCTTTTTCTATTATTTGGGAAGACAACGTAGGCTGTTTTGGTTTTACGGTTTGGCTGGTGATTAATGGCATCACTTTTTCCGTCAAAAGGGTTAGGGATTTTTTTCTATCGTGTTCATCAACAAGTTCCTGATAGAGCCCGATAACCACTACACTTCTCCAGTTTGCCATATTGTCAATAATGTCTACCTCCAGACAAACGTGAGGATTCTTTCGCATCATATCGATCTTCTGGCCTTCTTTTGAAGTAGCGTACAGGTAGGTACCATCATAAGCAAAGGTGACGGGTACAACATACGGTTGCTGGTCAACACAGCATCCTATTCTACCGACATACTGACTGTGCAGGATGGTGTCAATCTGTGGGTTAGTCATTTTTCCGAGCATACACTTATCTATTTTGTGAACCTTTACGAACTTTACACTATGAAAGTATTAAAAGAAGTACGACCCGAATATGACCTTTGCTATCGGTAATGATGAGCGTAGTCATTGTTGGTGAGATTGCTTGTGGTTCATTTTTGGGGCGCTTGTATCTTGTATGATGATAAATCTCATCCACAACAGTGAAACTTGTCAGCTGATAATCCAGAGAACAAATGGCATATTTGGTTAATCACATAAACAAAAGATTATGAGAGTATTGGTTCCCACTGATTTTTCAGAAAGTGCATCCCACGCCATACGTTATGCAGCAAAACTTGCTAGCGCGTTGAAGGGTTCAAGTTTAATGTTGGTGCATGTTGTGCAGCCTTCGGTTTCGCGTAACAACATTGTGTATCCACTAATCACGGAAGAGTTGGCGAGGTTCCGTAAAGAAGCGAGTGAAAAGCTCAGTAACCAATGTGATTTGCTTGCCGAGGAGAATCGGATTGATTGCGACTTTCAAATTGCAACAGGTGATGTAATCAAAGAAATTGGGAATGTCGCAAGGGCATATGATGCTGATATTATTGTAATGGGAACAGAAGGGGCCACCGGAATTGAAAAGCTGATGTTTGGAAGTAATACTTCAGCTGTAATCGAGACGGCACCGTGCTTTGTTATTGCTGTACCTGAAAATGCCAGTCTTTCACTACCCAAAAAGATAGCATTGGCAACAGATTATGAAAATATGGATATAGACGATTTGAAAAAACTCTGTGGCTTGTGCAACGTGTTGAAGGCAGAACTGACAGTGATCCATGTTTCAAAAGAATCGCGGAAATCAGATCGTGATCTTATTGAGGATTTCTCCAGAATGGTAGCCAACGAAACCACTTGTTCCCAACCGTACTATTATGTTGTGGTAAATGAAGACGCTGCTAAAGGTATTGAGTCATTTATCGAATCCAATGAAATTGAGTTGATTGTACTTTCAACCCATAAACGAAGTGCTTTTAGCAAATTGTGGCATCCAAGCCTTACAAAAAAATTGGTACATCGTTCAAAGCTTCCATTGTTGAGTATTCCAGTTGAAGGATGAGGGTCTGGGGTAAAGCGCCCGTTTATCGTTGAAATTAGCATTTGCCAATCCGATCATTCGATTCGTAATGAGGAATTCCTCTTTTTAAATATACTCTATTTTCTTGCTTTTTTGGTTGGATTAAGCGTTTTTTGACCCTAAAGTATACAATGGAAATATACGTAATACACATAGCCAAACGTGTGTGTCTTGAACTATCACTCAGTTGTAGGAGTGAAGATGCTGTACAAAAGATGGAAGACTTTTTAGAGGTTGTTTCTCATGCGGAGGTCGATCGAACTGAACTGGCCGATGAGATTGATCAGAAGAAAAGAATTGAACTTCCGCAGACGACTGTCAGAAGTAGTTTGCAAATCACCTTAGGCTGCATTGAACGGAAACTTTCTTTGTGGTGAACGCTAAGGAAAAACGGAGACTTGATTTCTGTAGATGTTTGTTGAAGAGCTGAATAGAGTGAACCAGCGACTGAAGCCTCGTAAGCTAAAATAGACGATGTTAAAAGTAGATACTTACGTTTGTAACTGTGACCAAGTGCAATGGACGATCTGATTACTGATTGCATAACATCCGGGGTAAAGCTGGCAGGACTTCAACATAGGGTTTTGTATGGAACAAGAGAAGTCGTTATCGCAGGCATGAGTTTAATAACCATGACAGATCGAAGGATGCGATCAGATAACGGTGACGGACTAAGTTGTAGTAGTGATGAAGTTGTTGAAAGACAATGGAGCGAAGGACTTAGCCTGTTTGGTTTTGTAGTTAACGACAACCTATTTAAATAGGGATGATCGACTATTACGAAACAAAATCACAGCCAATTACCAGAAAGATGGTGTGGCAGGCCTACCAGAAAGTAAAATCAAACAAAGGGAGTTTCGGAGTAGACAAGATGGATTGGGTTGCGTTAGATAGCAAGCTGAAATTTCATTTATACAAACTATGGAACCGAATGAGTTCAGGGAGTTACTTTCCGCAGCCAGTCAGAGAAGTTGCCATTAAGAAGAAGTCTGGCGGAGAACGTAAACTTGGCATTCCCACTTTACTTGATCGCATTGCACAGGAAGTTGTTAAGACTCACCTGGAGCAGGTTGTAGAGCCAGAATTTCATGAGAGCTCATTTGGTTATCGTCCAAGTAGAAGCTGTCATCATGCCGTGGAGCGTGCAACGCACCAAGCGTTCACACACAACTGGGCAATAGATTTGGATATCAAAAGTTTCTTTGACACGATAGACCATGAACTACTCATGAAAGCTGTGAAGCATTACTGCAAGGACAAGTGGGTTTTGCTATATGTGCAGCGATGGTTAACAGCAGGAATTGTTCAACAAAATGGGTGTTATGTAGATCGGATCAGTGGTACACCTCAAGGAGGGGTTATCAGTCCGCTATTGGCAAACATCTTTCTTCATGTAACCTTCGATAAGTGGATGGAACAACATCATGGGGGAAAACCATTTGAGCGTTATGCTGACGACATTGTTGTTCATTGTAAGTCGGAGCGTCAGGCAATCTATCTGTTAAAGCAGATAAAACAACGTTTCACCGACTGCAAACTAACGGTGCACAATGAGAAGACGAAGATTGTGAATATTCGCGGGAGTTCAGAGAAGAAGTACCAGAAGAGTTTAAATTTTCTAGGCTTTACGATTGAACCCCATTATACACGAGTGAAGGGCGGTGTTTGCAAAGTATTGCCCCGCTCTGTCATTAGTAAGAAGTCCATAAGCAGTGTTTTGGAAAAGTTCAAAGCCATTCACAAGAGACGCGTAAGCATCGAAGAATTGGCGCGTGAAATAAATCCAGTAATACGTGGAGTGATCAATTACTATTGCAAATTTTGGTCGTATCACACACAGCCGTTATGGCATGCGCTGAATAAGCGATTGCAGAAATGGGTGCAGTGGGAGAAAGGTCTTTACATCAAGGCATCAGCGCGTTGGTTGAAGACGAAGTTTGCTGAACGTCCCGGGTTATTCGCACACTGGAAATTGGTACGTCCGTAAGGTTGGTAGGTCGACTATCGATACCTACCTTTGTGATTAAACAGGAAGAGCCGTATGAAGGGAGACTTTCATGTACGGTTCTGTGAGAACCTAAGGGTGAAACTCCCTTGGGTGACTCGACTAGCGGCAATTTTTTTGGAGACTTAACAACTATGAAACAGATGAATAAATTGATTTTACTAATTATGGTTTTGACAATGGCCAATTGTTCTAACGAAGAACCAATTGACATTGAAGCTAATCTTCCTAATAAATTTTGGACTTGGGACAAAATAAAACTATCTAATTCCGAGACGTTTGAATCACCAATTTTTAAGACAGTTTACTACTTTGACATAAATGGAAGCTGTTTAATAAAAAGACCATATCAAAATTATGACATGGACAAAGTGGACACTGTAAGGAAATATGTTTCATGGAGTTTAGACAAAAATATCATTCAACTAATTGGAAAGGACACATTAATAAGGGGGACAGACACGTTGATTTTTGAAATGACGGACTGGAAAGTACTAGAAATTAAAAATAATTTTTTACGAGTAGACAACCTTAAAGCAGACGGACTTTCAAACAATATAATTAGTATACTGACAACGGAATAAAAACTGCCGCTAACAATAGCTACAACAAATGGCGGGCGAAAGTGTTGTAGAAAATATTTATCTTCGCTACTGCGTTTGGTTACGGTGGACAGAAATGTTTTTCAAAACTGCCACTTGTTGTAGCCGAGCGTTAGCGGTAACTACTATGAAACATATCGTATTCTTATCCCTTATTCTGACAAGCTGTATAGTTAAAAATGTAGACATTGGAGCCAATGAGCGAGGAGTTGTTGGAGACGAACTATTGAAATATGGAAGTCACTACATCAGATCGGACAAAAGAGTAACTGTTTATTCAATAGCAGAAAATGAATATTTTGAC
>JBGTGG010000448.1:0-7024 GCA_041746855.1 Cyclobacteriaceae bacterium
TCATTTCTTTGAATTGTTATTTGATTTTGTTGATTTCGCAGTAATTAGTAAAACGGATCCTGCCGATGTGGATTTTTCGAAGCCAACTCAAAATTTCAATGATGGGAGCAGTCTAATGACAACTCCGGGTAATAAGGTTTATGCGTCAGCAAGCCAGTTGGAAACCATTTGTTTTCTCAATCCATCAGGAGAAATTATTCCTTATATAACGATTGAAAATATTGAGAAAGAGGGATTTTGGATGGATCATAGTAAGGCGAAAAAAAGAGTAGTTGATAAGGATTTATTAGCTGAGTATTTAGGAAAAGACTATGAGGAAGTAAAAGCGTATATAAAGGAGAAAGATCTTAACGTGAAGAGAAAAGATGATTTGATGAAGGTTTTTGAGTATTATGGAAGTATAAAATAATAGATATAATACTTTTGTGGTGTGAAAGCCGTTGTCTTATTTTGATAAAGAGCAGGGTTGGGGAATAGACGTTTACTGCTGTAACAATACTGGTTATTGCCACCTAATGAGATAGGTTGGATTTGTGAGCAAAATATATCTTAACAGTTGATGGTTATGAAAAAGATACTATTCGTTTGCGTTTTTATTGGGTGCTTAAATCCTACATTGAGGGCACAGATAAATTGGGAACACTACAGCGTTGGTGGAGGCGTCAATCTATTTACACCTACGCTCATCTCTCGAAATCAAAACAACTTAAAATCTCTCAATCCATCTTGGCAGTTCGGGCTAAATGGGGATTTTAAAATATCACCATCCGGTAAGGTGAGAGTAACGCTTGGGTTCACCGACAATGCTTTTACTGCTGAAAAAGAATTCCGTTATACCGGGAGGACGAGTTCAGTAGAGAAATTACACATAGGATATGCACATATAGAAGTTGATTACATTTATAGCAAGCGCTTGAATAATTACACTTTATTCGGAGGGCTGGGTTTGCGTTCAAGTTTAATATGCTACGAGAATTATTCTAGTATGTATTACTTTACGGGACTAAGCAGTTCAGCCTTTGGGGGCAATGGAATACTCGGTATTCAGTTTCCAAACACTCCCCGAAAACCTTCGCTGCAACTCAATTACTATTATAGTTTTACACATGCAGCATACAACTCGGTGCGCGATATTCAGGGCAATGTTTTTAATGATAGACTTAAAAACAGGGCTATCGGCTTTCAGGTATTTTTTAATTTAAAAAAATAGAAAGGATAAGTCGGCACTGAGCAATTTCAAAATTATTTACAGATCAGGAAAATCTCACGCTTTTGTCTAACGTCTACCGTCTAACTTAATACAGACATTCTTCGCCTCCGAAAAAAACTTCAGCGCATCCCAACCACCTTCTCTTCCTACACCACTTTGTTTCATTCCTCCGAAAGGAGTGCGTAAGTCTCGGAGCAGCCAGCAATTGATCCAGATGATGCCGCTATGAATAGCATGTGCTGCCCTGTGGGCACGTTTTAAGTTTTCGGTCCAGATAGTGGCGGAGAGACCGTAGGCCGTTCCGTTTGCGTATTGGATTGCTTCTTCTTCTGTATCGAACGTCATTATCGTAACAACCGGGCCGAAAATTTCTTCCATGTTGGTTCGGCAATTGGCGGGTAGTCCGGTAATAATAGTTGGTTCAACAAAAAATCCTTTTTCACATTTCCCGGCAACGGTGATTTGTTTTCCTCCGGTAAGGATCGTGCCACCTTCTTGTTTCGCAAGTTCGATGTAGGACAACACTTTTTTCATGTGCGCTTCCGAAACCAACGCGCCAACTTTTGTTTTTTCATCCAGCGGATCACCAACGGACAACGCTTTCACCCGCTCAACAAATTCATTTACGAATTTTTTATAGAGCGGTCGCTCGATTAAAATCCGGGATCCGCATAAGCATATTTCACCCTGGTTTGAAAAAGAAGAATGGACTGAAGTAGCAACCGCTTGTTCGAAATCACAATCTGCAAAAATGATGTTCGGATTTTTTCCACCCAATTCCAATGATAATTTTTTGAACATTGGTGCTGCGATGGCCGCAATTGTTTTTCCGGTAGCGGTTCCGCCTGTGAAGGAAATTGCTTTTACTTCGGGATGTTCTACAATCGCTTGCCCGACTTTTGGGCCGAGGCCGTGAACAATATTCAAAACACCTTTTGGCAAACCTGCTTCGATGCAAAGTTTTGAAAAAAGATAAGCGGTCATGGGCGTAAGCTCGGAGGGTTTGGCAACTACCGTACAACCGGCTGCTAAAGCAGGAGCAATTTTCCAGGTGAACAAATACAACGGAAGGTTCCAGGGGGAAATACATCCAGCAACACCAACCGGTGAATGCATAGTGTAGTTGATTGCATCTTGATCAGTGGAATGTGATTGTGACTCTGTGTGCAAAATCGCGGTAGCAAAAAACCGCATGTTGGCAGAAGCGCGTGGAATGTCAACAATCCTCGCCAACTTTACTGGCTTGCCGTTATCGATGCTTTCTGCGAGCGCTAATTTTTCCAAGTCGCGATCGATCAGATCAGCAATCTTTAGTAAATAATTGGATCGTGTTTTTGATGGTAGCGTTGACCACATTTCAAATGCAGTTTTCGCAGCATTAACTGCATTGGCGACATCCTTTGCATCCGCGTCAGCGATCTGACTATGCACTTCCCCGGTAGCTGGATTGATGTTTTCTAAGAATTGGTTGGAAACAGGATTTGCTAAATCGCCATTGATGTAATTGAGGATCTTTTCCATAAAGCGAAGTTACAAACTTGCCGTACGACCGCCATCTACCGGGACATTTATTCCGTTGATGTAGCCCGCAGCTGGAGAAGCAAGAAACGCCACAGCAGCGGCCACTTCGTGTGGTTCGGAAATTCTTCCGGCAGGAATCTCATTCACCATTTTTTGTTTGGCGTCCTCAAAAGAAATTCCGGCTTTATCAGCATTCGCTTGAATGATAGCTTCCAATCGCCCGGTCATGGAAGCGCCAGGCAACACATTGTTGACAGTAATTCCGAAAGGAGCAAGTTCACCGGCCAATGTTTTCGACCAATTTGCAACAGCGCCACGAATCGTATTCGAAACCCCAAGTCCTTTGATGGGTGCTTTCACCGAAGTGGAAATGATATTAATGATCCGTCCGTATTTTGCTGCCTTCATGCTGGGCGCAAATGCCTGAACGATAAAATGATTGCAAATCAAATGGGCATTGAATGCCTGAATAAATTTAAAAGCTCTGGCTTCCAATGCAGGTCCGGGTGGTGGTCCTCCCGTATTATTTATTAGGATGTGCACAGGATTGCTTTGCGCATAAATATCAACCGTGATTTTAAGATCATCGGGATGATTAAAATCTGCAATCAGATATTCGTGTTGTTGCCCGTCATTGGTTTGAAGTTCTGCGATTACAGCTTTGAGTTTCTCTTCATCACGCGCAAGCAGTGTGATGCTGGCTCCGAGTTTGGCCAACTCGATGGCGGAGGCTTTTCCAATTCCTTGTGTACTACCACAAACAACAGCGCGTTTACCGGAAAGATCTAAATTCATTTTTCTTGCTTGATGTTATAACAATCTTTCAGAGGGGGTCGAACCATAAGATTACAAAAGATGTGCTCAAAAAAGAATATTGTTTAGTAGTTTTATTAAAAAATTATTCCAATGGCTATTCGCAAACCTTTTAACCTGAAACGCTGGATCACTGACAACCGTGATTTATTAAAACCTCCTGTCGGAAATAAGAACTTATATGCTGATGCCGGTGATTACATCGTGATGATTGTAGGCGGGCCAAATGCACGAAAGGATTTTCACTTCAATGAAACAGAAGAATTGTTTTATCAACTGGAAGGCGATATAAAGGTCACCATTCAGGAAGATGGAAAAGCTGTGGAGATTCCGATAAGAGAAGGAGAGATGTTTTTACTTCCGGCACTTGTGCCCCATAAGCCCGAAAGACCAGCAGGTTCTGTTGGATTAGTGATCGAATGCAAGCGTGCAGATGAAAAAATCCTGGATGGGTTGCAATGGTATTGTGAGTCGTGCAACAACATGCTTCATGAATACAGGTTTCACCTGGATAATATTGAAAAAGATTTTCTTCCGCGGTTCAAAGAGTTTTATGGGTCAGCGACATTGCGGACTTGTAAAAAATGTGGTGCGGTGATGGAAGCAGATAGCCGATTTGTCTAGTGGAAGGGATCGGCTATTATGACGCTCCTTATGGAGTATATAAAATCACTTCGCGTGATGAAGCGATCACTGCAGTAGAATTATTGCGTGACGTTAAAGTTGAAGAAAATATCATGCCCGTCATTCAACAATGTAAAGATGAGCTCGATGAATATTTTTCGCGTGGCCGGAAATTTTTTACCGTTCCGTTAAATCCACAAGGCACAGCTTTTCAAAACAAAGTCTGGGCTGAGCTTCAGGAGATTCCTTTCGGCACCACGATTAGTTATACCGAACTCTCACAACGCATTGGTGATCTAAAAGCCATTCGGGCGGTTGGGTTGGCTAACGGGCAAAATCCGATTGCCATCATTATTCCTTGTCACCGGGTGATAGGAAAAGACGGCAATCTTGTTGGCTATGCCGGAGGACTTGATAAGAAAGAGTGGTTGCTGGAACATGAAGGGATTATTTCAAAGCAGTTGAAGATGTTTTGATAAAGGACCTATCCGTTGGGTATAATAATGAGATCATCCTTTTTATTTTTAGTGCTTTCAATATCGATGAGTGCCCTTGGGCAAAAATCTATTCCAGTTGAGCTTCATAAGAATTCAGGCAAGAAGAAACTTTTTTCAAAAGTATTTATAGCTGAGGGGTATTATGAAAATGGGAATTTAAAATTTAAAGGAGAATTCTTGAAATGCACTACGCGGGATCCTCGTGGGTATTATGATATCTATGAATCAAGAAGAATTGGCCCGTGGATTTATTATCACCCTAATGGAAATATTGAGAGGATCGAGAATTATACCCACAATACCTCGTGTTCTCAAAGCAATTTTAAATCTGGAAAATGGCAGTATTGGAACGATCGGGGTGAATTATATTTTGAGGAGGAATATAGACAAGATACATTGGTTGCGTATGAGGTAGAGATTTATAATAAACATCAGCTAATACAAAAGTTCGTAAGAAATAGTAAAGGAATTGATACGGTTAGGATTGCCAGTTTTGCCACAAACAATTTAATTCCCAATGCCGATTTTGAAAACTATAAATACAGACCCGTCAAGATTGAAAATAGTGGCCAAAATCATATCGAGGATTTAATTCCATATTGGAGTTCACCGGATGGAAATACACCTGATTATTACAATTTCAACAGAATGGTAAAGGGGGTTTTCAATATTATTGATTCGGATACGGTGCAGAATGGTTTTGTTGGACTTGTTCTTTTTCATAATGAATCGGATCGATATCTCGAACATCTTCAAACGAAATTGACCAGCTCATTAGATGCTGGCATGAAGTACTGTTACAAAATGAAAATTCGATTGTCTCAAAATTCTGGTTTTTATATTGATCGTTTTGGCATTCGTCTCTTTAGTCAAGACCCTTTCGGGGGCATTCATAGGAATCAAAATTTACTTGCACAAATAGATTTCCAAAAACCATTGAATCAAACACAACAATGGGTTACGCTATGTGATTCATTTATAGCAAAAGGAGGGGAGAAGTTTCTTGTGATGGGGAGGTATGCGGAAACCAGCGAAGTTCATGTTCAACGTCATACTCCTAAGTATGAAAACAAGTTGGATGTAAACAAGTCAGCTTATTATTTGGTTGATAATTTAGAATTGTTTGCAGCATCTTCTCCAGAAGAGTGTGGTTGTGAACGAGAGAAAATTAATTTTGAAAACTCTGAAGTGATTTTACCAGGGGATAAAGTGATCCTTAGCAATGTTAATTTTGAAAGTAACAGTGCTGACCTATCGGACTCATCATTACCGGAATTAGAAAAATTAAAAAATATATTGTTGTCAAAGCCATTTATTAAAATCTCAATTCTTGGTCATACGGATGATATGGGTGATGAGAATTATAATTTGGCTTTATCGAAGAAGCGAGCGAAGGCAGTTAAAGATTGGTTAATTGCAAACGGAATTTCGAGCGAGCGACTTACAGATAAAGGATATGGATTTTCTGATCCATTGACCGATAATCTAACGGAGGAGAATCGCCAATTGAATAGGCGTGTTGAGATTGTAATTGAGTGATAGCCTTAATAAATCATCTAGCTCTCTTTTAATAACTTTTTTTCTGAATATTGTGTTTACTTGCATTTAGAACAAGCATAATATGACTTTCGAGAACTCACTTTCTTTCGCGCAACACCTTGATAAGAAAGATCCCTTAAAGAAATACAGAAAGCAATTTCACATTCCGAAAGTAAGCGGGAAGGAAGCGATCTACTTTACTGGTAACTCACTTGGGCTTCAGCCTAAAGCTGCCAGGCAATACATTAAGGAAGAGCTTTATGATTGGGGATTGTTAGGAGTAGAAGGTCATGTTCATTCCCGAAGACCGTGGTTGTATTATCATAAGTTTTTAAAAAAGTCCTTATCAAAAATTGTAGGAGCAAAACCATCCGAAGTGGTTGCGATGAATCAGCTTACTGTGAATCTGCACTTGATGATGGTTTCGTTTTATCGACCTACAAAAAAGCGATATAAGATTATTGTGGAAGCGGGAGCCTTTTCCTCCGATCAATATGCATTTGAATCGCAAGTGAAGTTTCATGGATTATCACCATCCAAAAGCATTGTTGAATTAAAACCAAGAAGGGGAGAAACATGTCTTCGTACAGAAGATATTTTGGATTCAATCAATCAGCATAAAAAAGAATTGGCGTTGGTGATTTTTGGTGGCGTTCAATACTACACCGGGCAATTCTTTGATATCAAATCCATCACTGAAGCAGGGCACAAAGCAGGAGCCATGGTGGGATTTGATTTAGCCCACGCTATTGGAAATGTTCCGTTGCAACTTCATAAACACGATGTTGACTTTGCGGTGTGGTGCAGTTATAAATATTTG
>JBGTGG010000449.1:0-12975 GCA_041746855.1 Cyclobacteriaceae bacterium
AGAAGATGGACCCTACAAGATTTCAGAATTAGCTGCTAAGATCAGTGGAGGAACCAGTGTCTTGAATAAATACACCGATTTTATTTTAAGTGCCAATACAGAAAAGGGAAATAGGCTTCAAGCCACCGGGGCGGTTCACCGCGGTCCAGGAATGATAAAAGTATATTTACCATCATCTGAGAACGCAACGGTATTTGAGGATAATTTAATTATCCCGTGGGACACAGAAAAGGTAAAAGGCCCATATAAGGTTGAGTTCAATAGTATGTTTGGTGATGAACTCGCAAAAATAGAAACCACTGAAGGATTTGTAAAGATTGATTTGAACGATAGCAAATTTAAAATAGAGGATAATATCTATGTTGTTGTGACATCGCTTTCAGATCCGACCAAAGCCTCAGATCGGTTTATCATTAAAAGATTGTCCAAAGGGGATAAGGAACGAATCAACGGGGCACTCACTCAGATTGAGGGCGTAACTTCGGAACAGAATGCGTTAGCCCTTTATCTTTTGGCTGGTTTTTATGAAAGCAACCTGCTCTTAATTGATGCGATTACTTGTTATCAGAAGGCAATTGCCTTAGAACCGGATGCCTACAAGGAAAACTTTAAAGAGTTCCTCATTCGAAATGCATTGGTGGAAACCAAAAAATAAGAAGGAGGGCCGCGAAAGCGGCTCTCTTGTTTTTTGCTCCTTTGGTCACTAGGTTAATTCTTCTATTTTTGTGGGGTACAAAATCCAGCATTCATGAGTGTATTAGTTAATAAGGATTCCCGCGTTATTGTTCAGGGGTTCACAGGTTCAGAAGGTACTTTCCACGCAGGCCAAATGATCGAATACGGCACCAACGTAGTAGGAGGGGTAACTCCTGGAAAAGGTGGAACCGAACATTTGGGAAGGCCTGTTTTTAATACCGTAAAAGATGCCGTTGAGAAAACCGGTGCAGATGTTACCATCATTTTTGTTCCTCCGGCATTTGCTGCCGATGCGATTATGGAAGCTGCCGATGCGGGTGTAAAAGTGATCATTACGATTACCGAAGGCATACCTGTAAAGGATATGATGGTTGCCAAGAAATACATCCAGGATAAAAAAGTTGTCCTTGTAGGACCCAATTGCCCTGGCGTAATCACACCGGGAGAAGCCAAAGTTGGTATCATGCCGGGGTTTGTTTTCAAAAAAGGAAGGATAGGAATTGTTTCGAAATCAGGGACACTTACCTATGAAGCGGCCGATCAGGTAGTAAAAGCGGGTTTGGGAATTTCAACTGCGATTGGAATTGGTGGGGATCCGATTATTGGAACCCCTACAAAAGAAGCCGTGGAACTCCTCATGAATGACCCTGAAACAGATGCCATTGTGATGATTGGTGAGATCGGTGGAAACTATGAGGCTTTGGCTGCTAATTGGATTAAAGAAACCGGAAATAAGAAACCCGTGGTTGGATTTATTGCAGGCCAGACTGCCCCTCCGGGAAGGAGAATGGGACATGCCGGTGCCATTATTGGTGGTTCGGATGATACCGCAGAAGCGAAAATGAGTATTATGCGCTCCTGCGGAATTCACGTGGTTGAATCCCCAGCTGAAATTGGGGCAACCATGCTAAAGGCTTTGGGCAAGTAGTAAACCTACTTGTTTCAAAAAGTAGCCCTAAATTCGCTTTCCAGGTATTGATTCAGGTTTTTTAGCCCTGGGATCAATTTTACTTGCTCAGCATCATTTTCTGGTGTATCGCTCTTGTAAAAAACCTCTACGAAAAGATCTTTCACCATATATAGGTATACTTTTCTACCCTCTTTATGCCGGGTGCCAATCATTACCCCTTTTGCTTTAAGGTAATTAATTTGCTTAGACAGAGAGAAGTGCTTGAAAAAGAGTCTTAAAAACATGATTTCTGAATTTGTATAGTTTAATCCAGATATCAGGCCATAATTGGAATGTGCTTAATTTCGCTTTATTCCTTAATTATTGTTGGACAAAATCCAATTTTGGGAATACGGAATCCAAATATGCCTAAAGAAGCTCATTTGCAAGGTTCGCCAACTCGGACCGTTCTCCTTTTTCCAATGTAATATGGGAGTACAAATCGTGGTCTTTTAAGCGATCGATCAATGTGGACAGCCCGTTACTTTGTGAGTCAAGGTAAGGGGTATCAATTTGATGGATATCACCGGTAAAAATGATTTTCGTATTCTCCCCCGCCCTAGTAATAATCGTTTTCACCTCATGAGGAGTCAAGTTCTGGGCTTCATCCACAATAAAGCAAATATTCGAAAGGCTTCTTCCGCGGATATAGGCCAACGGTGTAATTACCAATTTTTCCATGTTTACCATTTCGGAGATCTTGGAAAACTCTTTGTCCGTTTCCGTGTATTGGTTTTGGATGAATTTTAAATTGTCCCAAAGGGGCTCCATGTACGGGTTGATTTTGGATTTAATGTCCCCAGGCAAAAAGCCAATATCTTTATTGCTAAGCGGAACGATTGGCCGCGCGAGATAGATTTGTTTGAATTCCCTTTTTTGTTCCAACGCAGCTGCTAATGCAATAAGGGTTTTTCCGGTTCCTGCCACACCCTGAATGGAAACAAGTTTTATCTCCGGACGCATAATGGCATGCATGGCAAAAGTTTGCTCGGCATTGCGTGCTTTAATTCCATATACGGCACGTTTTTCAACATGCTCAATCATTCCGTTCAACGGATTAAAAAATCCGAGTGCAGACTTTTTACCACTGCGACAGATGTAATAATGATTTTTTATCGGCTCAACTTTTCCGAGTATATCCTTGGGAACGCAATATCCTTTTTCGTAGAGCAAGTCGATCATATCGGAGGCTACATTTTCGACAATGGTTTTGCCGGAATAAAGGGATGAAATGTTCTGGACTTTTCCGGTGGTGTAATCTTCGGCCATCAGCCCCAATGCCTTTGCTTTGAGCCGGAGGTTGACGTCTTTCGAAACGAGGATTACTTTTTTGCCTTTCGATTCTTGCTGTAGCTGAAGGGCAGAATTCAGGATTTGATGGTCCGGCTTGTTTTCATTGAAAACCTTATTGGCATCTACCGAACTGCTGGTGTTCATCAATACCTTAAAATGACCTTTTGTTTTTCCGTTAAGGGGATTCCAATCATGGAGCATTTGCCCCTTCGCCAACTTATCGATTAGCCGAATAAATTCACGCGCCTCAAAATTTTTGGTATCGTTCCCTTTTTTGAAATTATCCAGTTCCTCTAAAACTGTTATCGGAATACCGACATCATGTTCTGCGAAATTGAGGATGGAGTTGTGTTCATAAATAATTACTGAAGTATCGATTACGAAGATCTTCTTTTCCTTCTTAGTCTTGGACATGCTTCACAAAGAACTTGGTTTTTGAAATGTAGCAAAAGCTAGTGAAAGTACATCCGTTTCTATAATTTTTTTTTGAAGCTGAAGGAAATATTTAATTGATCGAAAACCAACAAGCATATTGAACACTAAACTATTCCACCGCGTGCATCATCTTCATCCTCTTCGTCTGTTGGATTGAGGGTAAACATACTGCTCAATAAATCCTTGAACTGAAGGCCGGATGTTAAATTATGTTTGCTTATCATGCTGTATTCGGCAAGGCCATGCAAGGCAAATTCCATCAGGAACAACTGGAGTTCCTTACTTGCCGATGGTTGAAATTCTTTTATCAACGCACTAAGCCCGGGTACCGTATGGATTTGTTTTTCAAAAGTGTGCTGATCCATATTATGCAGCAGATCGAGCGTGTTTCCATTTCCAAACCACTCTGATATTTTCCAATACGGATTTTTATCTTTTTGTTTTCTTGTTTTGTCAGGATCCGGGAAGTAGGTGAGAAACAACGAGCGGATTGCTTTGCCAATCAGGTTTTGGGCTACAATCCCAGGTCCTTCTTGTTCGCCTTCATAGACCAATTCTACCTTTCCGGTAATTGCAGGAACAACGCCAACAAAATCCAGCACCCGAATGGTGGTGTTTTTTTCATTGTTGATGAGCGTTCTTCTTTCTGCAGCAGCAACCAGGTTTTCCAATGCTGAAATCGTAAGCCTCGCAGAGACACCACTTTTAGCGTCAACGAACTCACTCTTCCGCGCTTCAACGGCTATCTGCTCAATTAAATCTTGTGCGATTTCCAACACGGAAATATTTTCTTTCTGAGCGGGTTTAAGTTTCGCTTCCTGCTTGGTAATGATCTTACCGATGGCAATTGTTTTCGGGTAGTGGGTAATAATCTGACTATCAATTCTATCTTTCAAAGGTGTCACGATGCTTCCACGATTTGTATAATCTTCCGGATTGGCCGTGAATACAAATTGGATTTCAAGCGGAAGCCGGATTTTAAATCCACGAATCTGAACATCTCCCTCTTGTAAGATATTAAACAGCGCAACCTGAATCCGGGCTTGCAAATCAGGCAGCTCATTGATAACGAAAATGCACCGGTGTGATCGTGGAATTAAACCGAAATGGATAACACGCTCATCTGAGTAGGGAAGTTTTAAGGTTGCTGCCTTTATCGGATCGACATCACCGATTAAATCAGCAATGGAAACATCAGGGGTTGCCAGTTTTTCGGTATAGCGTTCAGCACGGTGAAGCCATTGAACAGGGGTGGCATCGCCCAACGCATCTATTTTATCTTTTCCGAATCGCGAAATGGGATTTAATGGATCATCATTCAATTCCGATCCTTCAATATAAGGGATATACTCATCGAGCAAGTTCACCATCAATCGTGCAAGCCTTGTTTTTGCCTGGCCGCGCAATCCTAGTAAATTGATATTATGACCAGCAAGAATGGCACGCTCCATATCTGGAATTACGGTCTCTTCATAGCCATGGATTCCTTCAAATACAGATTGCTTGTTTTTTAATTTCTTAATTAAATTTTCACGCAATTCATCTTTGATTGATTTCGATTGATAACCGGATGCAATGAGTTCTCCGCGTGTCTTTATTGTAGTATGATCCATTCTATAATTATAAATTCTTTCTTCGGTTCTTTTTAAAATCTTCGAATACAAGGTGACCTAAACCCTGCAAGCTACTGTAATATGCATTTCCATTATTGGCTTTTGTAAACTCGCGAACGAAGGCTTTCAAATAAGGATCGGTGGCAATCATAAAAGTGGTCACGGGAATGGATAATTTACGAAGTTGACCAGCCAGGTTCAATGTTTTTGCAAGGATGACCCGATCCAACCCAAATGCATTTTTATAATACTTAATGCCTTGCTTGATGCACGTTGGTTTTCCATCGGTGATCATAAAGATTTGTTTGTTGGGATTTTTCCTTCTCCGAAGTAAATCCATTGCCAGTTCAAGCCCAGCTACGGTATTGGTGTGATACGGCCCTACTTTCAAATAAGGAAGGTCTTTGATCTCAATTTGCCAGGCATCGTTTCCAAACACTATAACATCCAATGTGTCTTTTGGGTATTTCTTTAAAATCAATTCCGATAAGGCCATGGCTACTTTTTTCGCGGGTGTGATCCGATCTTCACCATACAAAATCATGGAATGGGAAATATCGATCATCAAAACAGTGGAGGTTTGGGTTTTGAATTCGGTTTCGACCACTTCCAGGTCACGCTCGGTCATGAAGAAATTATCAACTCCATGGTTGATTTGTGCGTTGCGCAACGAATCCGTCATTGAAATTTGCTCCAGCATGTCGCCAAATTCATATTCACGACTTTCAGTTGTTTGTTCGTCACCTCTGCCGGAGTGAACCGAATTGTGGTCTCCTTTGCGGGATTTCTTAAGCTTCCCAAATATTTCTTCCAATGCAGAATTTCGAAGCCGTTGTTCACTTTTGGTGCTCAGGGTAAATTCGCCACCGGGGGTTTTTTCGGTTAAATAACCTTCTTTTTTTAATTGATCGAGGAAGTCACCAATCCCCATGTTGCCGTTTGTTAAGTTGTACTGTTTGTCAACTTCAGTTAACCATTGCAATGCCTCACCCACATCGCCTGAGGTGATCAGCAGCAATTCCATGAAGATTTTAAGCAGTTTATCAAAGTCGCTTTTCGCGTCTTCTGGAGGAGGGGTGTATTTCGTAAAACGATATCCGAGCATGCTTTTAGTTACCTTTTGGTATTAACCCTGAAATGGCTCAATCAGTTTTGATATACGGAAATTTAATTTTCTATAAATATAAATCCTATGTAAGGTATGGGGGATATCAAGCATAATTTGTTCATCGAATGAATCTACATTTGAACCATCAAAACAGCCTAATTAAATAAAATATGAAAAAGTCAGTACTGGTTTTAATCGTTTTAGTATCCCTGCTAGCTTCCTGCTCAAGTTACACGTGTGCAACCTACACAAAGAAGCCCAGCAAGCCTCAAACACAAAATAGAATTTAAGGGGATCCTCCTTACTTATTAGGTACACTTCTGAATATGTAGTCCCACAAGGGTGAGCTTACACCATACAGAATGTGCTCATTTTCTTTATAGTGATGGATACTGTGATTCACCCAAAGTATTTTTAAAAAATTTTTTGGTGGCTGAAAAGCATGCACCATGTAATGAACGGTTAGATAAAAGGAATATCCCGTTATAAATCCTGGCAGAAAGGAAAATGCATAATCCCCCATTATCATCTGGAATAGCAGAAGGAGGAGGGTGGCAATGGTGATACTCACCAACGGAGGCATCGCCAATCGTTGTTTGTCTTTTGGATACTCGTGGTGCACACCGTGAATCGTATATTGGATTTTTTCACGCACTTTAGTGTAGGTGCGCATGTGAAATACAAAGCGGTGCATTAAATACTCAAACAGTGTAAAGGCAATGAATCCAGCAAAGAACAAAACTACCGTTGTGCCGGGTGTAATCGAGGTTTGGGTAATGCTCCAATACAATAGTGCCGTTGCATAACACCCGAAGATGATCAAAGGAACAGAAATGTGTGTCCGGCTTAGTTTTTCTAAAACCGGATTTCTAAAGAGTTCCTTGCTTCCTTGGTTTTTTGGTTGATATGCTTGCGCCATTTCAAAAAATCAATGATACAATTTCTTAAAAAATAAAACTTGAGGCAAACCAGTCACCCTATAATACGGCACTGATTTTAACAGATTCAATTACTTTTTTGTAGTACGCTTCATACAGCGGTAATATTTTTTTGATATCAAATTCTTGTGCGCGTTTCAGTGCATTTGCTTTAAATGTGGGCAAATTATTTTTGTCCAATATAAAAAGCGATTTTCTCGACATATCCTCTACATCTCCCACCGGACTCAAAAAACCTGTAATCCCTTGTAGGTTCAACTCAGGAACACCACCAACATTGGTAGAGACAACAGGAACTTCACACGCCATTGCTTCCAACGCGGCAAGCCCAAAGCTTTCTTTTTCCGAAGGCATCAGAAATAAATCAGCAACGGAAAGCACCTCTTCAACAGCTTCCAACTTCCCAAGGAAGCGGATATCATCACACGTATTCAACTCACGGCAAAGGGCTTCGGTATTGTTTCGCTCGGGGCCATCACCAATCATCAATAGTTTGGCAGGGATTTCCTTACGGATATTGGAAAATATTTTAACTACATCCTGAACGCGTTTTACCTTCCTGAAATTAGAGATGTGGACTACCAACATTTCACCACCCGGACAAATTGCTTTTTTGAAATGGTCCTTTTTTTGTTTTTTGAATTTTTCTAAATCAATGAAGTTAGGAATGACTTCAATCTCTTTTGTGATGTTGAAATATTTAAAGGTTTCCGTTCGGAGATCCTCTGATACAGCTGTAATGCCATCCGATTGATTGATACTAAAAGTTACTACCGGTTCATAAGAAGCGTCTTTTCCCACCAACGTTATATCGGTACCGTGTAGTGTAGTCACTACCGGCATGGTGATTCCTTGTTGTTGAAGTATTTCTTTGGCCATGTGTGCAGCGGATGCATGGGGGATAGCGTAATGTACATGCATGAGGTCAAGCCCTTCATTTTTTACAACACTTACCATTTTGCTGGCAAGGGCAGTTTCGTAGGGGGGATATTCAAATAGCGGATAGGTATGGAAATCCACCTCATGGTAAAATAAATTCTCGTTCAAAAAGTCAAGCCGGCTGGGTTGTGAATAGGTGATGAAATGAATTTGATGCCCTTTTTTCGCTAATCCTTTTCCCAATTCTGTAGCAACAACGCCACTACCACCAAAGGTCGGGTAACACACAATACCAATTTTCATCTGTTAGTTTTTATTTAGTGTACATACAAAATCCACAAACTGTAAGCATCCCATAGGGAAATGTAAAGCTTGAGAATTTCATATTTCCACAGTTCAATTTAAGTTAGGTTTTCAATTAAAGCCATCCGCAGTTGTTTCATACTGTGAGTAACTAAAGATGGCCTGATAAATGACATCCTGAATCCGAGAACGGATATTTAGGTTAATAAGTTTATTATTGTTCATATCCGGGTACACCCGATTGGACAAGAAAATATAGACCAAATCAA
Organism: Cyclobacteriaceae bacterium; assembly: GCA_041746855.1. Classification (GTDB taxonomy): domain Bacteria; phylum Bacteroidota; class Bacteroidia; order Cytophagales; family Cyclobacteriaceae; genus JBGTGG01. The sequence continues at coordinate 8,484 of JBGTGG010000449.1, forward strand.
ATTCCGGATCAACCCAAATGCAAGTACCGGTAAAACCGGTGTGACCAAAGGTTTTTGGGGAGGCATAAATGGAAGTTGGGCTTGCCCACGAACTTTGCACCGGCTTGTCCCAACCCAATCCTCTTCTACTGGTTTCATATTGCTTTTGGGTGAACATGTCCACTGTTTCGGCTTTATAATACCGATATCCTCCATATTCACCTTTTTGTAATAACATCTGACCAATTTTTGCCAGATCATTAGCGGTCCCAAACAACCCCGCATGGCCCGCAACCCCTCCGTGCATGGCGGCTCCCTGATCGTGAACGTACCCGGTCAACAAGCTTCTTCGAAAAAGAATATCGTGTTCGGTAGGTGCGATTTGATCTTTGGGAAATTTTTTGAGCGGTAAAAATCCCATACGGTTCGCACCCAATGGCTCGTATAGATTTTGTTCCAGAAAATCTTCCATTGGCTGATTTAATTTGTTTTCTGCCAAATGGTGGAGGATATAAAATCCCATATCGCTATACCGGTAATCGTAGGGTGTGCGGTTGGGTTTCTCCCGGACCTTCGCTTTAATGATCCATTGCCATAGGCTATCTTTCATTGCTTTGGATGCATATAGATTCTCGGAAACTTCCCACGGATACAATTCATTTTTTACGTTACTGTAGTATTCGGGCATATACACAGCATTTTTAAGCGTTTGCGACCAGAACGGAAGGAAAGGCCAAAGCCCTGCCTGATGGGTAAGGATATCTTTTAACCTGATATCTTTTTTGTTGGAATTCTTTAGGTCAGGTAAATAGTAAGATGCTTTTTTATTGATATCGATCTGGTCGCGGTCGGCTAAAAACATAATGGATTGCAAAGTCGCCAGGGTTTTTGTTACTGAAGCCAAATCATAAATGGTTTCATCATTTACCGCGATCTTGTTTTCAAAAGTCTGCCAGCCGAAAGCTTTTTCATAAATTACTTTTCCGCTTTTTGCTACCAACACATAACACCCCGGTGTTGCCCGTGAATGGATTCCTTCGTAGGCGATGTCTTTGATTTTGGAAAGTACCCGACTGTCAACACCAACGTCTTCAGGAATGGAATATGCCAGTCGATCTAATTTTGTGGTGCTAACTCCTGTTCCCATTGTCAATGATTTGGAAACGGAAACAGGTAATTTTCCGGAAGCTTCAATTGCCCCAAATAAAATTTGAGGAACTGTTTTGGGTGTTGAGAAATCAATAGTATGGCCTAACAACACGGTTGGAAATTCACCAAACATCGCCACCGACTCTATCGTGCCAAATGAACAAATGATTACCTCCGATTTTTTTTGCAATTCTTTTAAAAACGGAAGGAGTTGATGCTGCCATTGCTGGGCCAGCGGGAACACGCCCACAAACACAACATCCTTTTGCTGAAGATTATTTTTTATCTTAAGGGTATCACCGGGGAGACGGATTTCCATAGAAGTAGCGCCTACATAGCGCGACACATACCGACTAAATTCATTTGTGCTTTCTTTTCCAATCGATAAAGTAGCAAAAGTTTTGCCTTCCACCGATTTTATAGGAATTGCCCGATGGTCATTTTTCAAAAGGATGGTAGCATTTGCCATCAACCGTTGACGAAGAACAAACGCTTCCGGTGTGGTTAACCGCTGTATCAGGTTATCTGTTTCAATAACTTCACGTGTGGCGAGGCCTGCATCATACTTGGCAGCCAATATTTTTTTGACACTTACGTCCAGTTGATCTTTGAGGTCCTTGTTTCGATTTACTTCCCTTCTTATTTTTTTTATGGCCGGGCCAACATCCATCGGGAACATCAACACATCATTTCCTGCCTGAAAGGCGAATAATTCTGCTTCTCCTTCACGGTATTTTTGAGTTGTTTCCCGCAGGTCGGGCACATTGGCAAAAATCAATCCTTGATACTTCAATTGCTTTTTTATCCAGTCGCCAGTGAAAAGTGAAGTGAGGGTAGAAGTTGAGTAAGGATTTTGCTTTGCGATTTTTATATCCTCATAGAACAAGGGAAAGTCAATGGTAGCAGGAACTACTCCGGTAATATTGTTGGTGATGAGTTGTAAATAGGGATAAACTTCTGTTGAATCAATTTGGTGTTTTAAAATCGGAAAGTCTTTCTCAAAGGCTTTTACCGTAATTCCCTTCACGGGGAAATTTTTAGCACACGCCAGGATATTGGCACTTTGCAATCCACGCATGTAGGCAATTGATTTGTTGGCGACATTGATTTTGTCACTGCCAAAAGAACGGTAAAGCGTATCAGTATTTATCGATTTAGATAAAATAGGAAGTGGTGCAAAGTTGAGGTTCAACCCGATTGCTTTCATTTGCCTTCCGATTTCGCCACCCATTTCGTAAATCAATCCATCATTGGTGATGGATCCCAAAATCAATGCTTTTGGAAATAGCATTGTGCTATCCAATGTTTTTCCAACGCCCCATTCTGCATCAATACCTGTCAGCAAAGGTACGTTCGATCGGGTTTGCAATTGATTAATTAAAGAAGCAGTTGCGACCGGCCCTCCCCCTGTTAAAATTATTCCCCCGATATCGTGACTTTTTACCAATCCCTTGATTTTATCGATAGCCTCATCATCAGCAGCGGAAACGGGCACCATCATTAGTTGTCCAATTTTCTCATCGATTTTTAAGGTCTGAAAAACACTATCAACCCATTGGCTTTTACTGAGTTGTCCAAATGACAACGAGTAAACGCAGATTTGAAAGAAAATACAGAAAACAACTTTTTTCAACATCGGGTCGTTATGTTTTTGTAATTAACATTATATAAGGGCATTTTTGTGTGCCTCAAGTTATAAAATTCAATTCAGTTTAGTAGTTGCAATGAAATTCTTATCTGTTTTTACAAAAGCACCTTCGCACAAAAAGTTCAGTTTTACTCCCCGATATTTTGACGATCAGGAGGAAGAACGAAAAGAACGTGAGGAAAGGATTAGAAGGGAACTTGAGCGCGAGGAAGGCAAGGAAGTTAAAGTTGATCCGGCTTATCGAACACGGATTGTAGGTTCATTTCGTACCACAAAAAAAACAATCACCCCCCGTGTCGATCCTTCTGTAAATATTTTGCGGTTGATAATTTTGTTGGTGTTGGTGATTTTTATCATTGCGTATATACAATTTGGAAATAACGTGGTGTATGGTTTAGTTGTAATCGTTCCGCTTTATCTTTACGTAAGATTAAGGAACGCGAAACGCGGCTAATCGAATTTGAACACACCTTCTAAAATGTCCGACATCATTCAGCTATTGCCCGATTCCATTGCCAATCAGATTGCTGCGGGTGAAGTAGTACAACGTCCGGCTTCCGCTGTAAAAGAATTGTTGGAGAATGCGATTGATGCAGATGCCACGCACATTACGCTCATTATTAAAGACGCTGGAAAATCCTTGCTACAAGTAATTGACAATGGCAAAGGCATGTCTGAAACGGACGCACGTCTAAGCATCGAGCGGCATGCAACTTCCAAAATAAGAAAGGCAGAAGATTTGTTCACCCTTCAGACGATGGGGTTCCGGGGTGAAGCACTTGCTTCCATCGCGGCCATTGCCCAGGTTGAAATGAAAACGCGACAAGAAAGTCAGGAGTTGGGAACCCTCCTGGTGGTGGAAGGATCGGAAGTGAAGAAGCAAGAACCGGTTGCGTGTGAAGTGGGCACCAATATTTGTGTTAAAAATTTATTTTTCAATATCCCGGCACGGAGAAATTTTTTGAAATCCAACTCGGTGGAGTTTCGTCATATTATGGATGAGTTTCACCGTGTTGCATTGGCGTGCCCTCAAATAGCATTCACCTTTATGAATGGCGATGAACTCGAACTTGAGTTGCCAGCCTCCAAGCTGAGCCAACGGATTGTTTCAATTTTCGGAAAAAACTATCAGCAACAGTTGGCGCCTTGCTCGGAAGAAACAGAGCGCATCCGCATTACGGGTTATATTGGAAAGCCGGAATCCGCCAAACGTACCCGTGGCGAACAATTTATTTTTGTGAACAACAGGTTTATCAAAAACAATTATCTCAACCACGCCATAGCAAGTGCGTATACCGGGCTATTGCCAGAAGGGAGTTTTCCCTTTTATGTACTTTATATAGAAATCGATCCGAAACATATCGATGTAAATGTGCATCCCACCAAAACGGAAATCAAGTTTGATGATGAACGTTCGATTTATGGAATTGTGCTCGCAGCAGTGCGGCAGGCATTGGGCGCGCATAGTTTAATGCCTGTGTTGGATTTTCAGGCGGATGTAAATATTGTTTCCAAACTCAAGCAATCATCTGGTGATGATTATTTCGATGAGCGTTTTCAACGCTCCAATCTTCAAAATTGGGAGAAACTCATGGAAGGAAATTCGGAGACACGCTTACGTGATGTTTCAAACCCTGTGCATGCGATCCGTTTTGATAGCCGGGTAAACCAATCGGAAGAGGAGGAAGCAATTCAACCGGTAGAAAAAGTATTGTC
>JBGTGG010000450.1:0-2624 GCA_041746855.1 Cyclobacteriaceae bacterium
ACATATCGCGAATGGGCGCAATTTTTTCTTCATTTAACCTTCCTGAGAAAGTCTGATTCATGAAATTTCCCAACTGTTTCAGATCAAGACCTTTCGGCATGTATGGTTTTAAGTTTTCAAAATTGGGTTGACCGTTTATAAGCGTTCGTAGTGCCCATTCAGGTTTTGCCAGTATTTGCAAAATATTAGCAACCGACATTTTTGGCGGCATTGCCAAGCCATTGCGGATATCGCAAGGCCGAAACCCAAAGCAAGGAACATCACAAAGCAACACCAACACCGGACAATGCGCTGCTTCTGCCCTTCTAATAAGATCATCACGATGGTTGGTATCAGTAGGGTGGTATAACTGAAACCAGGCTTTTCCTTCTGTAATTTCGCTCGCCTTTTCGATGCTCATCGTGGTAACGGTACTCAGGATAAACGGAATGTTATGTTCCGCTGCAGCTTTCGCCAAAATCTCCGGTGCTTTGGGCCACATCAACCCTTGCAACCCGATGGGCGCAATCCCAAAAGGAGCATCATACACATGCCCGAAAAGTTCGGTTTTCAATTCTGACTTTGTGTGAGGCGACAAATACGATGGGATTAGTTGCACTTCCCGCAATTCGCGCGTGTTCCGATCAAGGTTTACACTTTCATTGCAGCCACCATCCAAATACTCAAAAGCAAAACGAGGGATTTTTTGTTTTGCCTTGTTGCGCAAATCATCAATTGACGGATACCGGCTATCGAATTTTAAATTGCTCATACCTTAAAAATCTTTTCCATTAACACCCACTTTTCGTCTGGCTTTGCAAAAGGCAACCGTTGTTGATAGGTGTCCATTAACTTTTCCCATTCCTGTACATTGGAATTTAATTTATCGGCTTGACTTTTCTTTTCAAAAGAAAAATCATCATTCACTTCCAGCATCATAAAAAGGCGTGTATGCACCTGATAAATTTCCATCGTGAGGATCCCCGACACTCGAAGACTTTCAACTACTTCCGGCCACACCTTTTTGTGATGGGAGATATAATGTTCGATGAGGGTTGGATCATCCTTTAAATCAAGGGTCAGGCAAAAGCGAATCATCATTAATGCGATTTAATTGCAAATACGCGGTAACCATAAAATGCTATCCAAACGAAGCAAAGTAAAGGAAGCACAAAAGAAAAATTTACTTCAGAAACGCCTAGAATGATCGTATCGGAATAACCTGCACCTCCAACATCCAATATCATTCCCTGTAAGGTGGGCATCAACGCACCCCCTACGATTGCCATTACCAATCCGGCTGCACCAATTTTGGATTCATCTTCAGAAAGCCCTTCCAATGCAATTCCATAAATCGTAGGAAACATCAGCGACATGCAAAAGGAAATTGCGACAAGACAGTAGAGACCTTCGATTCCGGTTATAAATATAGTTCCAACTGAAAACATAATTGCCAGTACAGAAAGGATCATCAGTAGTTTTCCTGAATTAATAAATTTCAATAAGAAGGTGCAAACAAAACGTCCCAGGAAAAAAATAATAAAAGCAACAAACTGGTAACTTCCCGCAGTCTCTGCATCAATACCTATTGCTTCTGCATATTGATAGATATATGTCCAACACATGATTTGCGCACCAACATAAAATGCCTGAGTCAAAACACCCTGAATATATTTTTTGTGTGATAACAAATTCTTAATGATCATCCAGGTACTTTGTGAAACATCTTTATCTTTTCGTTCAGGCATTTTATTCAATGCAATCAACACAAGAATAAAAATGACCACCAATCCCAGCACAACATACGGATCGCGTATTACCATTAGGTCAGCTTGCGTAATCGTTGCTTTTGCACTATCAGACAATGCACCAAATTCAACATCATCGGATTGAAGTTTACGCAATACAAATTGTTGTGCCACCAATAAGCCACCCAACAATCCTAAAGGATTAAACGACTGTGCTAAATTCAAGCGTTGCGTTGCTGTTGAGGAATCTCCCATCGATAGGATATACGGGTTCGCAGTGGTTTCTAAAAAAGCAAGGCCAAATGTCAGTATGTAAAGTCCTATCAGAAAAAAACCAAACTGCCCTGTAACAGCGGCTGGATAAAAAAGTAACGCACCTCCTGCATACAACGATAAGCCAATAATCACGCCTACCTTATAAGAATACTTTCGTATAAACAATGCTGCGGGCAAGGCCATGGTAAAATATCCGCCATAGAAAGCCATTTGTACCAATGAAGCCTGAAAATTATTTAACTCCAATACTTTTTTGAAGGCAGTAACCATTGGATCAGTAACAGCATTTGCAAAGCCCCACAGAGCAAACAAGGAGGTGATCAGAACAAAAGGAAGTACAATTGACTTTGAAACAACCGGTGCAGATTTCATGTATACTTTACGTTAAGTAATGGAGCGGTCTAAATGAACATATCCCCCATCCACAATCAACCATTGCCCGGTGGTGTGTGCGCTACGTTCTGATAAAAGAAAAACAGCTGTTGCCGCTATCTCTTCGCTGGTGGTCATTCGTTTTTCAAGGGGTATCTTGGAAATGATGCGGTTTAATTTTTCTTCCGGGTTGTCAAATGTATCCACCCATTTCCGATAAAGGGGTGTCATCACTTCGGCAGGAACAAT
>JBGTGG010000451.1:0-3218 GCA_041746855.1 Cyclobacteriaceae bacterium
GGCGCAAAATTATAAGTATAAGTGCTAGAATAACGAGGATCTTCAGATAACCCTTTGTCCAACACAAATGTTGCGTTATAGGCAGTGGTTGCACCAATATGAAGTTGCTGCGAATAACAAAAGTTTATTGTTCCACATACAAAAAAAACAAAAACAAAAATTCGAATTACTGGATTCATACTCAAAATTTAAGTTGCAGAAGTTAATACCTTGAATTAATAAAAGTAACCAAATTACAAATCCTGGATTATCAATTGATTTTCACGAATGAAGTATATCTTCGGCCTTCCTTCTACTAAAATTAATTTTATGGCAGACCCTTGTACGGGACTTTGGGTCAATAATTTACCATTTCCACTGTAAACAAAGGAAATCTGTTGTATCAAATCTGTTATCGTCACAAAAATATTTCCATTTCCAAAATCATAATATCCAATGGAAGCATCTTGTTCTCCAAGGAAATTATTTTCCAGGATTACAGTACTTCCCTGTGAAAATATCGACAATTGTGAATTGTCTTGACGAGCATAAACGTAAGACTGCCGGTTTGCATCGGTTATCATTTTAAATCGTGCATTCACATCGGTTCTTATCAGTGTTTCGCGTGATTCAAGAATCCCTTCCAATGATAGCCGAATCCTAAAACCTCCATCAGCCACAAGCACTATAAATGTATCATTGGTAGACTTGCCATTTTCAATAAAGAAATCGCCTCTTGGCCGACTGTCAGTTTTAAACGGAAACTTATTCAACAACTCCCCTCTTCTATTCATCAGATAAACCTCACCATCTTTTCGAATGGCCAGTATGTAATCCTTTCCACGCACTCTAAAATGCCGTGGTTGTATCGACAAGGCACCTTCAACATTTCTTGGATTCCATCCAGATAAATTTTTACCCTCCTTATCAAACATCCACAACCTACCGTTTTGATCTGCAACCATGAACCTGTAATTTTTACTATGATCATAATCCACAACCGTTAGATAGGCGATCTCTTTCGCAGGAATGGATTTTGGGTACGATTCAACATAGTTCCCCAACCGATCAATGAGATGGAGTTCACCCGCGGTTGCAAACAGATATTGCAACTTACCATTCTTGTAATAATCAACCTGATGAATTTCACCCAATATAGGCGAACCCACTTCTTTCCCCCATAATGTCTTGCCATCTTTGGATATTAAATGGACGGAAAACAACGAATCCTGAACCAATACTTCATTGCTTTTATCAATGTGATTCTTGCCAATAAAAATAGCAGGTTTCAAAGGTGCATTAAAGTTGGTGGTTGTTTTAGCACGTGGAGGCGGCTTACTTAAAACTGAATTCGGGTTACCAAATTGCCAGGCAATATTTGTATAAAAACTCTCGTTCAAATGACTAAACTGCAGGGCGCCCATTTTGAAGGCGTTGATAATATCAGGGTTTCCAGCAATAAATTCTTGCCATTTAGGATGGAGTTGGCCGGTAATTGAATTCCAAATTTTAGGGGTGTTGATATAAACACTAATACTAGACTCCAGAAGCGTTGTCTCTAAAAATTGGTTTTGTTCAACCGAACGCCCCCATGTTTCTTCTTGATCAATGTCATCGAGAAATCTTTTAAGGACCTCGATATCACTTGAGATTAGCAAAACGTTTTCAATGGCGGTATAAAAAGTTTGATCAAACCCCGAAAGGATGGGATAAAATAATTTATCACCAAAATCTGGTAAGGGCAATTCCCGTATTTCATACTCCGAGTAGCGTTCAAAGAATACAGTGTCAACGCTTAACTTTTCAGAAGCCTTGTTTAGCTGATCCAACCATATATTTGAATCTGAAGTTTCAACAACTAAAACCTTGGACCATTCATTTCCCTTTGCTTCAAAGTAACAAACGGCAATTTCATTGTCAATACTTTTATACAGCTCATCAATCTCAAAGCTTAGAGATTGCTCAAGGGTTTTTAATGTATCGCTATATACTTTACGCTTTTGATCAGCGGAACCAAATGCATCAATGTCAGTTTGAAAATTGGCGCCATTGCTTATTCCAAAATTGGTCACCAATAAAGCCCGGTTTGAAATAAGATTTCTAATACCAAATGCCGTAGGTATCTGCTGATTAAAGATTGAAAATATAGATCCCCTCTTATTTGAACTGAATCCATTCAGAACCATTCCATCATCAACTGTTTTAATGTCTAACAAAAGTGAATTTCCAACTTGCTGAACAGACGCTGGAATTTGATTCCCAAACACATTTAGCCATTCATAAAAACGGGCGAAGTTGACATACAAATTCCCAACATCTTTTTGGATTTTGGGCAATGCAAAAACACCCGACATATTTTCTTTGAAGCTTTCACGACCATCTGATTGATGCGCCCGTATCACATCTTCAATTAAGTAGGGCGTAAAACTGAATACCCAATTGTCATTCAAAAATACCCATGACATCACTTGTCCATCCCCAGAAAGTTGCTGAATTTTAACAGTGTTTAAAAGACGCTCCGAATATTTATAAGACTTATCTTCAGACCAACCACCCAAAACATTCTCCAGGAACAGTCGCTCACGCTTATTTTTTATGGGAACATAGAATGTGAAATCGAACGCATCTTTTTTCGTAACATGCATGGACACCAATGTGCCCTCCGTTGGAAATCCAATTAATCCTAAAATGCTGTTTAAGGAATCTGTACCTTTTTGAAATAACGTGGAGCGTTGTATTAAATCCCCCAGTACAGTTTGTTTTGATTGGTCAATACAATCCCTGCAAGGACTTGCTTCATAAACTGCTACCGCATTACTGGGTACAATATCCCAAAGTGAAAGCAACTTCTGGTTGAAGAATCTCTGATAAGAAAAATAACCAGCAGCTGACAACACAACGATTCCTACTGTTATAAGTAGTGGTGCTTTTTTCACACTTAAAAAATTATTGCGTTAAAAAATATAAATATACTCTGCTTTATTAGAAATGAAAATAGGAACGTAGGGGTACCTGATCCCTCCTTGAGAAGAGTATAATAAAAAAAGCCCTTCATGTTTCCATGAAGGGCTTTTGTGATCTGCCTTTGCATAAGCATTGGCAGATAAATAAAAGAAGGCAACGACTTACTCTCCCGGGTATTATCCCAGTACCATCAGCGCAGGCGGGCTTAACTTCTCTGTTCGGAATGGGAAGAGGTGATCCCCACCGCTATAGTCACCTTACAGCCTTGACTGGTT
>JBGTGG010000452.1:0-9583 GCA_041746855.1 Cyclobacteriaceae bacterium
AGAAGTGGACAATGACAGCACGCAATTGGCCCCTCATCGTAAATCAATTTTTAACTATATTCGAAGAGCGATGCAGGTTATAACCCTTTACGCAGTTAATTTGTCGTTACCCAGCACTTACACAGTTTGTAAGGCACTGTCGAAACAAATCAACTAAATGATCGTTTCCCGTTTCGTCAAAACCTTACCGTAGCAAAATTTTAACCTCAAATTCCCGTCGACAAAACTAAATCAGGTTTCTATTTTCCTCTCGGTCATAGTTCCTTCTTTCAGATCTAAGTTTAACCCGAAGGCTAAACTAAATACCTAACGTTCAGTGTCAGACTTTTTGTTTTTATACACCGTAGTGCATAAAATTTTGTTATTCTGGCAACATCCGGTCAACTCCGTCAGCGAGCGACTTGATGATATGAAGGTACTATCATTTCATATTTGCGCCAACTTTTGTATTGGAAAGTAATCAACAACTTTTCAACCAAGTTATCCACACGGAAAGAATTGACATTTCAAAACTAGAAGGGTATTACTGGGCAGAAGGTACGAGCGAAGGATTCGCCTCCTGATGATGTGCCCATATACTTTGTTCGGTTGTCCAGTGTGACCAGTATATTCGAAGCAATTGAAGGTCTTCTTCAAGACAGGGATAAAGGAATTTTTCATTTGAAATGATGGGCAGCTTCCCAGCGCCAAGTTCAACAGCAGTAAGCCCACCGGTCCATTCAAAATGACCGGGATCAAACGGATGGCGCCAACGACCTCCCCAACGAAGTCCAAGTTGCTCACCAATTGCTCCTACTTTTTTCCATAAGGCAATATTTTTCCATTGAGCAACGGAATCCACAACCGGAACAACATCGATGGCCATGCCATATTGGTGTTTTGATTTTCCTGCCCCGGAACGCGTGTATTTTTTCCCCATGGTTTTGTACTCGTGTTGTTTGGCAGGTGTTCTGTACGCTTCAACAATCGCCAAGGTAATGCCTGCGCTTTCGCAACGTTGTAGCAGTTGATAAACTTTATCACGAAAGTAAGGATGCAAAGAATTTAAGTCGGTGATCATCGGCATATTGCCACGATCCATACCAAATGAAAAATTAGCGATCGTACTCCAATTTTTCCATTGCTCTGTTGGATCAACGTCAGGCTGTGGCTGAACTGAGATTAATTCATCGGGAAACGTGAGTGCATCCAGTACTGCTTGTGGTATCGGTTCCACCAACACTGCAACCTCTGCCATATAAAACCGACAGTCGTAGGAATCAAAGGGAGATGTATTCGGTTGTCCGTGTGATAAGTGTGAAACACCCAATAGTAAAGACATTACTAAACCTGAAAGTACCCAAGCTCGCATCGTATGAATTTGGGATCAAAAGTACTTAAAATCTTGAATTAACAATTCAAAGGATTGAAACCTCATGTCCGAGGATGCAGGGAAGTGGAAGGAACCTCTAAGGAGAATGAATTTTTTCGACAAAAAAAAAGAAGGCCCGATAAGCCTTCTTTTCAGTGATCAATAATTTGTTTTTCTTTAGTTCGTATCAGAACCTTCTTCGTCTTTGCTGATTTCATCGAATATCACCTGGTACCTTTTTTTCACTTCAGGGTCTGACTTCAATGCTTTGGAAATTTTGTTATAAGTTGGAGCTGTGATATACTCCTTCGCCATCGTCATAAACGTATCTTTGATTGATTTCGCTCCTTCCTCTTTCATCACCGTAATTTCTTTTACAAAAGAAATTTCCTCAGGCGTAGCGCCTGCCGCTTTTAGTTTTTCTTCATCATTAATGATTTTCGACAATTCATTATAGCGTGAATTTGCAATGAGTTCGTTGTTCTCAACTTTTTCAGTAATCTGATCCATCAAGGTTTCTTTCATTCGCTCAACCGAATCCATAGCTTCTGCATACCGCGTCAATTCATCATCTGTTATTGCTTCTTCTGCATCTTGTGCTATAGCTACATTTCCAAGAAATGCAAAAAGGATAGCTAAAAATAAAAATCGAGTCTTCATCATTCGTTCATTTTAGGTTTACGTTCATTATTCCAATTTGGCAATTTACGATTTTATGATAAACGACACAACCCCATGTTATAGGTATACGGAGAAGATACTTTTTTTCGGGCAAAAAAAATACCCATCAACATTGCGATGGGTATCTTCTATTATAATCAAAGCCAATAAATGACCGAGCGATCAATCGTTAAGCATGGTCTTTTATTTTAGGCGCTCCTTCCAGAATTTCTTCCGATGCCCCCTCCGAAAACTTCTCGAAATTCTTTAAAAATAGATTCGCCAGATGCGCTGCTTGATGATCGTATGCATCCTTATCAGACCATGTATTTCGTGGGTTTAAGACTTCTGTCGGTACACCAGCACATTCTTTTGGCATTGCCACACGGAATACTTCATGGTTTTCGCACGCAACGTTTTCCAATTTTCCATCCAAGGCCGCGGTTATCAATGCCCGGGTAATTTTTAAACTCATTCGTTGACCGGTACCGTACGCGCCACCCGACCAACCTGTGTTTACCAACCAGACATTTACGTTGGCTTCCCGCATTTTCTTGCTGAGCATTTCTGCATAGCGGGTAGGGTGCAAGGGCATGAAGGGTGCACCAAAGCAAGCAGAGAATGTTGCCGTTGGTTCTGTTACGCCTGCTTCTGTTCCCGCTACTTTAGCCGTGTATCCGGAAATAAAATGAAAAGCAGCCTGTCCGGGTGTGAGCTTTGCAATTGGTGGTAATACACCGTACGCATCGCAGGTGAGGAAGAATATGTTTTTCGGATTCTTACCTAAAGATGGGTTTGTAATATTCCGGATGTGATCAATGGGGTAACTGACCCGGGTATTTTCTGTTCGCGTGGCATTTTTGAAATCAACTTCATTCGTTCCATTGAAGAAGCCAACATTTTCCAACAAAGCACCTTGCTTGATGGCGTTAAAAATATCGGGTTCCTTTTCGGCACTTAAGTCAATGGTTTTGGCATAACAACCGCCTTCAAAATTGAAGATCACATTATCTTCTGTCCAACCGTGTTCGTCATCACCAATAAGTTTCCGGGCAGGGTCAGCGGAGAGCGTTGTTTTTCCGGTACCCGACAATCCAAAGAAGATGGCAGTATCACCAGCTTCACCCATGTTTGCAGAACAATGCATGGAGAGCACATTTTTTTGGTGTGGAAGGATAAAATTCAATGCAGAGAAAACACCTTTCTTTATCTCGCCTGTATACCCGCTTCCGCCTACAAGGATTATTTTTCTGGTAAAATCAATTATCGAGAAATTGTGTTGACGCGTTCCATCAACAGCAGGATCGGCTTTAAAACCAGGAGCGCTTAAGATCAACCACTCAGGTGTAAAAGTTTTTAGTTCTTCTTCTGTAGGACGGAGGAACATGTTGTACGCAAACATATTCGATCCGGGAAGTTCGTTGATGATGCGGATGTTCATTCGATAGCGATCATCTGCGCAAGCATACATGTCCCGCACGAAAATTTCTTTAGTATTAAAGTACGCGATTACTTTTTGATAAAGCTTTTCAAAAGCTATTGGATCAAAAGGGATATTGAAGTTGTTCCACCAAACAGAATTTTCCGTAAGGGAATCTTTTACTGTGAATTTATCCTTTGGGGACCTGCCAGTAAATTCGCCTGTATCGATAGCGATCGCTCCTGAGTTGGAGCGGATGGCCTGACCTTTTTCTATAGCGATTTTTTCAAGTATTGAAGGTGCAAGATTCCAGTGCGCGGTGCCTTCCATTATTCCTAATCCTGCTAAAAAGTCTCCTTCGGGTTTGATGCCAAATTCCTGCATTGTATGGTGTCATTGATGTGGGTACAAAATTAGGGAATAAAAGGCAGAATTCATGCATTTCAATCGATTGCAACTATACATTTCTTGCTAAATTGGAAACTATGGGATAGCGCAGAAACAAGGATTTTGCTTTATAATTTTGGGAAACAATTTTTCGCTTTTATTTCCTTCTGAAAATCCCTCTTTTGCCAAATTTTATTGGCTCAATTTTTCTCAAAAATCATTCAAAAAATGGATCAACAATTTCCTTCGGAGTAGGCTTAGTCAAAAGGCTCACAATAACCAACATCGCAATAGACATTGCCACAGCGGGGATGGCAATCATTTGAGAATCGAAAGGAATAGACATTATCCAAAGGTCTATAGGTGAAGTAGAATAAATCCTATTGAGTACTTCAATGAGCACCACCGTTCCCATTCCCGAAAGGATGGAGGCAATTCCGCCCTGAACGGTTACGCGTCTCCAGAAGAACGTTGCCAGCAGGGCAGGTGCCAGTGAAGCGCCAATCATCGTATAGGAAATGAATGCCATCTCCAATATCTGATCAAACTGGGTCATGATTAAATACGCAACAAGTCCGAGCACGACAATGGAAACGCGTTGGATAATCAGCTTCGTTTTTTCTGTCGGCTTTTTGATAAAGAATTTTTCAATAATGTCGCGTGAGAAATTTGTAGAAGTCACCATTAAAAATGTATTGCCAGTGGAGAGAATAATAGCGGCACCACCTGCGAACAAAATGGATCCGATCACAGCAGGAAGTTGTTCAAAACCGATGCGCAAAATAATTTCTTCAGACATCGCTTTGTTTACGGATCCATCCGCCAAAAAGAAACGTGCATCGTGGGCGTAAATAGCAAAACCAACAATGGCCAACAAGCACATCATAAATTCAATAAAGACAACACCAATGAACATTCCCATTACGGCTTGCTTAGCGGATTTTGAATCTTTGGCAGAAGAGAATTTTTGATACACACTACTTTCACTCAACAATAAAATTAACGTGGGCAGCATAATGCCGAGATACCAAATAGGTTCATGCCCTTCAAAAACCGAAAGGTGATCAGGACTTACTTCGTTGATGGTAGAAACCACATTGTCCCAACCACCAAAACCTGAAATTGCAAAAGGAACCGCAAGGCAAATTGCTGTGATCATGATAATTCCATTAAAGATATCAATGGAAACAATGGACACCATTCCGGCCAATGCAGTGAACGCGATAATGATGAGGAAGGTGATAAGTGTTCCTTCATCTGGTGTGATATAGCCTTCCGTTAAAATTGCAAGAAAGCGGCCACCTCCTTTAAACTGATAGCCTGCAATAATTAAGTAAGCAACGATAATGGTTATGGAACCCAGCAACCGTGCGAGTGGTGAATATCTTTTTTCTAAAATATCGGTGAGCGTGTACTGCGAAATTTTACGAACACGGGCCGCGATAAAGTACACCGCTAAGATTCCAATCCAGGCACCAAGCGAAAACCATAATTCAGAAAAGCCGACTTGAAAGGTGAGACCAGCAGTTCCAAACAAACTTCCGGAGCCAATCCATGTAGTAACCAATGTTCCAACCAAAAGATATACGGGAACATTCCTTCCTGCCACAACAAAATCTTCTTCATTTTTTACCGATCGGCTTTTATAAATAATGATACCGGTCAAGAGTAAAATATATCCGATTGTAACAATTAGGTAAATCATATCCGTTGGTTTAGGCCGTCAATTTAAAAGGAAATTATCATTTTGAAATACCCAATTCCAATTTGCTGCGCTCAATACAAGTGGGAAGCTAAAAATTCTTTTTTTGGGAGTAATGTTTATATTTAGCGCTTTGAAGACCTAATACTTTGACCTAACACTATCCCACCATGGAGAAACCTTATATTGATGCAGGGACAAAACTTCCTGAGATTACGGTAAAGGCTGTATTGCTTGGAGCGACATTATCAATTGTTCTCTCTGCGGCCAACGCATACTTTGGTTTGTTTGCCGGGCTTACGGTTTCGGCTTCTATTCCCGCTGCGGTGATCTCGATGGCCATTTTAAAGATGTTCAGGAATTCAAACATCCTTGAAAACAATCTAGTGCAAACTGCTGCTTCTGCTGGTGAGTCGTTGGCTGCTGGTGTGATTTTTACGATTCCCGCATTGGTGATCATGGGTTATTGGGAGGAGTTCAATTATATCGAAACAGCAATGATTGCATTGTGTGGCGGAGTGTTGGGAGTGTTGTTTACGATACCGTTGCGCACCGCATTGATTGTGAAAGAGAATTTAAAATTCCCGGAAGGTGTTGCTACTGCTGAAGTTTTAAAAACAGGTGAAGAAGGTGGAAAATCTGTTAAGTATTTAATCTGGGGTTCGCTAATCGGAATCATCTTTAAACTGGCTGATTCAGCGTTTAGTTTATGGCATGGAATATTTCAGAAGGCCGCTTTACTGAAATCAAATACCTATTTGTATTTCAGTTTAAATTTATCTCCCGCTCTCGTTGCGGTTGGCTACATCGTGGGGCTCAACATTGCCACACTCGTTTTTATGGGCGGTGTCATCACCTGGTGGATCGCCATGCCGATTTATGTTGGCTCCAATGGATTTGAAAATGTAGGAGCTGAACTGGTAGCATTAGGAAAGTTTAGTTCCATCAATGAAGTAACAGTCGATAATTTAGGTGGTGCATTGTGGAGTGCGAAGCTACGCTACCTCGGTGTAGGGGCAATGATAGTAGGAGGGCTTTGGGCATTGATCAGCTTGCGCAGTGCGTTGGTTACTGCTTTTAAATCAGGAGTTGAAGCTTTTAAAAAAGGTGGTGTAGGTGCCAAAGAAGTTTTAAGAACAGAACTCGACACACCCATGTCATGGGTGTTGATTGGTGTTGGGGTTTTAACAATCCCAATTTTTATAATCTATTTTTCGGTTATCGGTTCTGTTTCCATTTCGATTACGATGGCATTGATAATGGTAGTAGCGGGATTCCTTTTTTCAGCGGTGGCCGGATACATGGCGGGGTTAGTGGGTAGTTCCAACAATCCCATTTCGGGTGTTACCATTGCTACCATTTTGTCGGCAGCGCTTTTACTATCTGCATTAATGGCTACTGGTGGTGAAGCAGCCGGAGCGGCTGGTGCAATTTTAATAGGTGCGGTGGTATGTTGTGCAGCTTCTATTGCGGGCGACAATATGCAGGATTTAAAAGCTGGACATATTTTGGGATCAACACCCTACAAGCAACAGATTATGCAAATGATTGGTGTCGTTGCAGGAGCACTTGCCATTCCGTTTGTGCTTAACGCGTTATTGCAAGCGTATGGTATGGGGGCACCCACTCCTGATACTCCGAATTCTTTGGCGGCTCCTCAAGCGACATTAATGCAAAGTGTAGCCGAAGGGATTTTTGGTGGAGGCTTACCATGGACGATCGTTTACATTGGGGCGGGAATTGGTGTAGTGATTATTATGTGCGACCAATATCTAAAATCAAAAGGATCAACCTTTAGAATGCCAGTGCTGGCGGTCGCAGTAGGATTGTACTTGCCCTTTGAATTGGACTCTTCAATTTTTCTTGGCGGATTGCTTGCGTGGGCTTTAACGAAAGCCACTGCAAGTGCTGTAAATAAAGAACGTGCCGATAACGCTGGACTGTTGCTGGCTTCCGGATTGATTACGGGAGAAGCTTTAACCGGTATTGGAATTGCGATTGCCATTGCTGTGTTCAAAATAAAGATGGCGACTCCACATAGTATTACCGCTTTGTATGAGAACATTGGTGTTGTAATCTTGCTGTTGATCGTGTTCTTCGTTTACCGAACCGTGAATGGTATTGCGAAGAAAGCGGATTGATATATTCGTGGATTATTCAAGCTAAAGGTTTCAATTTTTTACCCGGAACTTTACAAACACATATCAACATGACGCTTGTTGAAGATTATTTGAACTCACTAGTACTCTTTGTAGAAGCTACTGAGAAAAATGATCCAAGGGCTGCAAAAAAGTATTATAAAATTATGGACTCTCTTTTTAGAAAATTGAGGGATTCTGGTCTACTTGTAGAGTTAGTGAAATTTTTAAATCATGAAAATGATGAGGTAAGACTTTGGGTGTCGACTCATCTATTAGTATATAATGAAAGTATAGCAAAAAAGTCTTTAGAAAAAATAGCAAATAGTGAATTAGGGTTGACAGCTTTTAGTGCCGAAATGACTCTTCAGGAATGGAACAAAGGGAACTTAACTTATTTGGTAGAATAAATTTCAGTGAAGTCCGGTCTTTCGACTTGACGTAAGCTAATCACGAAGTATATTCAATACTTTAGGGCTGTCAGGTCTTTCGACCTGACATTAGTCAATCTTAATTTATATCATGAAGTATATTCAATACGGTGCAATACCTGATCGGAGTGAATGCTAATGAGTAGCGTATGTTTTTCGTATCCTTTTATGCATTCGAAAAGATGGTAATCTGTAGGTTCGACATTCCAGAAGTAGGAACCTGAACGAAGCTCGTCTTTAGAAATAGAATTCTTCAATACAGTGAATTCAGCAAAACCAGTTTGTATACAAACTGTATCCGCACGCACAGCATATTTTGAAAAGGGAAGGCTTCCGATTGTTTTCAACAGTGCAGTAGCTTCTGTTTCATATTCGAGGTAGGTAACTACCTTTCCTTTTTCAAAGAATTTATTTCCTTGCTTCTCCACTACATTCAATTGTCTGTAGTATTCAATGGGGATGGAATCCGCCAGTGAGGTGGAGTAGGTGACCGGAAGTTCGGTCAGCGTTCGCTTCGGCAAAAACAAATAGGCAATCAAAAAGAAAGGAATAGTAAGCAGCAAGAGTTGAGAATACTTTAGCGATTTCATTTCAAATGGATTAACTGAGTTTAAGATTTTTCCACTCCCAGGTCAATAATCTTTTTGAGGGAATCGAGCGCTTCGGTTTCGGATTCATCAATAGTTCCATCGGCATTGATGATGTCATACATATCGGTATAAACTTTATACTTTTGAGAAAACTTCACATGACTGAAATGGGCAAATGTGTCTTTGAAAAGTTCGTTTAAGTTCGCCTTATCAAACGCACTGTATTGTTCCATTGTGTCCTTGAGTTTCTGCTCGTGTTCACTAGCATTCGGAAATATTTTTTTGATCTTGGCTTTCACAACACCTACTTCATCGGGATGGAATTCACCATCTGCAAAGGCCATATGCACGTACAAGAACAAGACAAAGTCTGCGAAGCTTTTATGGATGACCATTGCTGTTGGGTTGATGTTGGTTCTAAGAAGGAAAATTATAATATTTTACTGTAATTCCCCTATCAGTAACAAAATAAAAAAAGCCCTGATTTTCACCAGGGCTTTTTGTTATATCAAGAAATGAAGATTACATCATTCCACCCATTCCACCTCCTGGAGGCATGGCAGGAGCTTTGTCATCTTCTTGGATCTCAGAGATTACAGCTTCAGTGGTCAATAACAAACCAGCAATGGAAGCCGCATTTTCAAGTGCAAGACGCGCAACTTTCGTTGGATCGATAATACCATTTGCAAAGAAGTCCTCGAACTTATTTGTGCGGGCATTGTATCCATAGTCTTTCTTACCATCCTTCACTTTATTAACGATTACAGAACCTTCCTGGCCTGCGTTCTCGGCAATAGTACGCAAAGGTGATTCAAGTGCAAGGCGAACAATGTTCACACCTGTAGCTTGATCTTCATTCGTAACTTCAAACCCTTTCAGAGAATCAATGGCACGAATGTAAGCA
>JBGTGG010000453.1:0-4867 GCA_041746855.1 Cyclobacteriaceae bacterium
GCGTCTCAATCGATTGAAATTATTTAAGAACAAACCTATCGATACCGAATCCGGAAAGTATTACCTCATCCCTGAATTTCCTCATTTTGATTTTATACTTTTGACGCAAATGGAGGAACAAAGCCATAAATCAAATATCCCTGAGTTGCTCAAACAGATTCCTGCTGTTGAGTATGTGTCTGCCATTCCGGTAGAAGGATTGAAATCAAAAATCAACTTTGTGTTTTAACCAGCTGTATTGGCGTATGGTTTTTAAATAGCCTCGTATCGATATTATTATGAAAGAAAAAATTGCGTACAACAAAACCAAAATTGTAGCCACTGTTGGCCCAGCTTCAAACTCAAAAGAAATGCTTCGTGCTTTGATCAAAGAAGGCGTGGATGTATTTCGGTTAAATTTTTCGCACGGCAAGCACGAAGACCATCTGAAAGTGATCAATTTTGTGCGCGAGTTGAATCAGGAAATGGGATCCAGTGTGTGCTTGCTGCAAGATTTGCAAGGCCCTAAAATCCGTGTCCAGATGATGGAGGATGGGGTTGAATTGGTACGCGGCCAGGAATTTATTATTACCAGCCGGGAGTTGTTGGGAAACAGTGAAATTGCCAGTACTTCGTATACAGGGTTGCCTACCGATGTTGCAGTTGGTGATGCGATCCTGATTGATGACGGAAAAATAGAATTGAAGGTAAAGGAAGTACGGGATTATGATGTGGTGACCGAAGTAATTTATGGTGGTCCATTAAAATCCCGTAAGGGGATCAACCTTCCTTTCACAAAAGTTTCCGCTTCTTCTTTAACAGATAAAGATTTGGAAGATCTACAGTTTGGTCTTGAACACAAGGTGGATTGGGTGGCGCTTTCATTTGTAAGAAAAGCAGAAGACATTCATTACCTAAAAGGAATTATCGATAGTAAAGATTCTGCAACCCGCATTATTGCCAAAATTGAAAAGCCCGAAGCGTTGAGCAACATCGATGCGATTATTGAAGCTACCGATGGGGTGATGGTGGCGCGTGGCGATCTCGGAGTTGAAATTTGGATGGAAGAAGTACCGATGGTACAAAAGATGTTGATCGAAAAATGCAACAAACTTGGTAAGCCTGTGATTGTAGCTACCCAAATGATGGAGAGCATGATCGAGAATCCAAGACCTACCCGGGCTGAAACAAATGATGTGGCGAATGCAGTAATGGACGGAGCCGATGCATTGATGTTATCAGCAGAAACTGCCGCTGGAAAATATCCTTTGGAAGTGATTCGGAGTATGGTCCGCACGATTACTTCCGTTGAAAAAAACCCGAATATTTATTTCCGTTTCCGTGATGTTGATCCCAAGTCACCAATATTTATTAATGATAGCCTGGTGTTGGCAGCATGTAAATTGGCAAAGGACGTGGGGGCAAAAGCAATTGTCGGAATGACCGCTTCAGGATATACGGCATTCAAATCTTCATCACACCGACCAAACGCTAATATTTTTGTATTCACCGGCAACAAATCGATTCTCAATACCATCAATTTGGTGTGGGGTACGCGTGCTTATTTTTACAATAAAGTAAACTCAACCGATGAAACGATTGCTGATGTTGAGGAGATTTTGAAAAATGACGGCCACCTTAACAAAGGAGATATTTTTATTACGTTGGCCAGTATGCCGATTAAGGAAAGGGCCAGAACGAATGCGCTGAAGATTAATGTTGTTAAATAATTTTCTTGTATATTGATATCTGTTTAACCCGAATAAAAAATGAAAACAAAAACACTGACCGTTGTAGGCTATGTATTTGCATTTTTTATTTCTATGTATTTTTTCAGCACTGTTTTTGCGAATTGGGACGTGTTCTTTCATAATGAGAGTTGGAACGAGTTTGTTTTCCTTCCAAAACGTGGTCATTATCCGGTGTGGATCGTTTTATGCGTGATTTTCGCAATTGCATATTATAAAAAAATGAATGTAAAAAGTACGAGTTAAACCCCGATTGGCTTTACAAGTATTACCGTTTCTTTTTCAACAACAACTGCTCCTGCAGGGTCGCCTTTTCTTTTTCTTACAAATTTCTTTTGTGTATAGGCAACAGGACAAAGTGATTCATTTTTTCGTTTTGAGAAGTGTGCGGCTAATTGAGCGCCTCTCTCAATAACTTCCTTAGGGAACGGTTTCCCGGATTTGTATTTAATCAAAACATGCGAGCCGGCAACATCTTTTGCATGGAGCCACAGATCTTCTTTATAAGAATGCTTTAGTGTCAGTTCATCGTTGGCTTTTGAGTTTTTGCCAATCCATATTTGAAATCCCTGAAATTCTATAGCACGGTAGGGGAGGAAGATAACCTCTTCCTGGGGCTTTTTTTCAAGTCCAAATTTTTCAACATACTGACGAAGTTCTTTTAGATGGGTTGATTGCTGCAACTCCGCCAATTGTTGTTCAAGACTTTTGATTTCCTCCGACTTATTTTGAATGCTTTCTTCCAGCCTGTTGATTTCAATCTGGTGGTTTTTGGATTTGCGATAATATCGTTCAGCATTTAGCTGCGGGCTGAGTGTTTCCGATAAAGGAATTTCAATTTGTCTGGAAGGGTCTTGAAAATCGGGAAGGGATATTTTTTTTGCCCGCTCCGGAATGGAATACAAATTTGCCATCAACAGATCAGCCCATATTTTATAAGTGTTTTCTATTTTTAGGTCTTTAAGTTTTGAAGTTGTTTTGTTGAGAAAAGATTGACTTGCTTTTAGTTTGGAAGTTAACATTCCGATTGCTTTGTCCTTTTCGGTAGATAAAGAATGGGTTTGGGTATAGGCATAGAAAAAATCCGTTACAGCTTCCATCGGATTGGTTGATTCCTTTAGGATTTCACCGACAGGAAGCAGGCTAAAAATGATTTCGTTGTTCAGCTTCGTTTGGAAAAATGTTGGGCTATTAAGTTTTTGTAGGGTGTCGGAAATCATTTCCCATTGTTGATTCAGTGGTTGATCATAAAAGCCTTTCTCCTTGCGGTATTGCCAAACCACTTCACCAAAAGTGAAGTATAATTTTTTAAGCGAATGAATATTTTTTTCGAAAGCTGGTTTGCTAAAGTCTATCGCCCTGTCCATTTCCCCTAAGACAATCTGCTCATCGCCCGGAAGGGAATTTTTGAAGAGGGTTTTTTCGTCACCGTTAAATAATATGATATTGCTTTTATTGCCATGCATTTTAAATAGAAGTGATTGCTCATCTCCAAAATGAAACGCAAAGCTTCGCTCATTTTCAAACTGCTGAATGGCCTCAACCGTCCTGCCTGTTATTTCCGGGAAAAGATCGATGCTGTTTTTTCGCGCCCGGTGAAAATCCCATGGAAATGCCAGGCAAGAGAATGTTGATAATAGATGGGCTTTAATGGGAATGTAGTGTTGGTCTTTTTCAAAAACGATGATCAGCTCATCTTTGTTTTGACTGAAGCACTCCACAAGTTTTGCTCCGGTAAGAATCCTTTCCAATTGCAAACTTAGCTGGCGTAGAAAGTAGTAATTGTTATGCACGATCAGCTGTTGATTTGCAAACCATCGTATGCAAGTGAAATTTTAGGGGGCAGTTGTTTCGTTACGTCAGCGTGCAACCCCAACTTGTGGCTGATGTGGGTGAAATACGTTTGGCTTGCATTTATTTTCTGAGCTATTTTAATCGCGTCCTCTAAATTGAAATGCGAAATGTGGGAGCCAATTTGAAGGGCGTTTAAGACTAACGTATCGGTGCCTTCCAGTAATTTCCAGGTTTCATCCGGAATGAAGTTCGCATCTGTGATATAACTAAAGTTACCAATTCTGAACCCCATCACAGGCAGTTTATAATGCATTACCGGAAGAGGGGTGATTTTTAGTGCATTGTATTGAAATGGGTTTGTGCTGATCTCATGCAAATCAACGCGGGGAATTCCCGGATAGACTTTTTCATTAAAAATATAGGAAAAATCAGATTTGAGTTGTTCCAACGTTTCCTGAGTTCCATAAACAGGCATATCCATTTCCTGCATAAAATTATAGGCACGCACATCATCCAATCCGGCCGTGTGGTCACGATGTGCATGCGTGAAAAGGATAGCGTCCAGGCGGATAATTTTTTCCCGCAACATCTGCTGACGAAAGTCTGGGCCACTATCGATGACGATACTTTTTCCTTCTACCTGAATATGAATGGATGTTCGAAGGCGATGATCCCGATAATCCAACGAACTACAAACCTCACACGTGCAACCAATAACGGGCACACCTTGGGAAGTGCCGGTGCCGAGGAAGGTAATTTTCATCTGCAAATGTTTATCTTAAACGGACAGATGGAATACCTAATCCGAATTATCTTTCTATAGCGTCTGTTTACCGGACGGTATTTCAAATGGTCTCTGGTTGATTTAAGCTTTCGAAAAGTGCAAGGCTCTTTTCTGTGAATTTTGATTTATCCAATTCAACCGTACGGAGGATTTCCAGTAAGGTGTTGATTTTTCCTTCTGTAGTATAGAATTTATTGATAATGATGATTTTCTGCTCTTTGAGGAGGCAATATCCTGATTTGAATTGTCCTTTTTCGTAGCGTAAAATGTAATCCGACTCGGCAATCAAGTCTTCCAATTTGGTTAGAAAGGAGGTTGTATATTTGATGGTCATAGTGGTTGCAATTCTGGCCTCAAAGATAATGAATTATGGTATAAATTAGGGGTTAGGAGTGTTGGGTGATGAGTTTTAAGTATTGAGCTGTCCATGCCTGCCAGGCGTTGACCGTTTCTAGAGATTGTAAATCTATCATAATTATGATTATAATAAACATCCAATGTGGGTTACTCGTCTCGAGTTATCCACATTGGATGTTTTTTTTGTTTCCATCATTTCTCTTTA
>JBGTGG010000454.1:0-2274 GCA_041746855.1 Cyclobacteriaceae bacterium
GGGGCATAGATAAATTGATCTTTAGCCACTTTGAACTGCTTACCGGCAATGTCTACTATTGCGTACATATGCTTCTTAAAAATTGGATTGCAAAGGTAATCCATACCATCTTAAAAACCAAAGGCAATTGGAAAACCAGCCCCTAAAACCTTGATCAAAAAAAAATCAAAAAATTTTAAGCCCGTTTTCAACCGAAAGAAGGGCATCGTCAAGACCAAATAACGCCTTATTGTACAACTACTTATACAGTCAAAAATGCTTCAAATTCCTAGTAAAAAGCAGGAAAAACAGGGAAATCGACCGCTTTGATTTTACCCAATCCTTTTAAATATTTGTACACTAGTCGCGAAACAATCCTGCCCTGTTA
The DNA here is from genome assembly GCA_041746855.1 of Cyclobacteriaceae bacterium. Classification (GTDB taxonomy): domain Bacteria; phylum Bacteroidota; class Bacteroidia; order Cytophagales; family Cyclobacteriaceae; genus JBGTGG01. Next base: position 368 of record JBGTGG010000454.1, read on the forward strand.
TTCCCGGATTTGTGGAGCAAACGAAACCAAATTTTTTAATGATTTGAAGGTTTTTATACCCTTCCGGTTATTATTTTATTCACATTAAAAAAAACCGTCCGAAATGAACAAAGAACAACCGCTAGAGCCCATTCTTCAAGAAAACAAAGACCGATTCGTTCTTTTCCCCATCCAACACCACGACATCTGGAAATTTTATAAACAGGCAGAAGCCAGTTTTTGGACGGCTGAAGAAATTGACCTTAGCCAAGACTTAAAAGATTGGGCAAACCTCAACGAAGGCGAACAACACTTTATCAAACACGTGCTTGCTTTCTTTGCCGCCAGCGATGGAATTGTAAACGAAAACCTGGCAGAACATTTTGTTTCAGAGGTTCAATACACGGAAGCTAAATTCTTTTACGGTTTTCAAATCGCCATAGAAAATATCCATTCCGAAACATACTCTTTATTAATAGATACGTATGTTAAAGATGCGAAAGAGAAAGACTCTTTATTGCATGCCATTGATACACTTGACTGCGTGAAGAAAAAAGCACAATGGGCACTGCGCTGGATAGACCAGGGAAATTTCCAGGAACGTTTAATTGCCTTCGCAGCCGTTGAAGGGATTTTCTTTTCAGGTTCTTTCTGCTCGATTTTCTGGTTGAAGAAACGTGGACTCATGCCGGGACTTAGCTTCTCTAATGAATTGATTTCCAGAGATGAAGGATTGCACTGCGATTTCGCCTGTCATTTATACACGCACCATTTGGTTAGCAAGCTTCACGATGAAACTGTGATCGAAATGATCAAAGATGCTGTGGAGATTGAGAAGGAGTTTGTCACCGATGCGCTTCCGGTAAACCTTATTGGAATGAACGCGGACTTAATGTGTGAATATATTGAGTTCGTAGCAGATCGTTTACTTATCGAACTGATCGGCAAAAAAATCTACAACGCAAAAAATCCATTTGACTTCATGGAGATGATTTCATTGAGTGGAAAAACAAATTTCTTCGAGAAAAGAGTTGGAGAATATCAAAAAGCCGGAGTACTTGGAAGTACCGATAAAGAATCTGGCCAGAAGTTCTCTCTGAACGAAGATTTTTAATTAACTTGAAACACCATTATTTTTTAAACTAATTGATCACCCTTACAACCCTTACCCAGAAATGCTTGTAATCAAACGTGACGGACATAGAGAGTCCGTAAAATTTGACAAGATCACGGCTCGAATTGAAAAGCTTTGTTACGGTCTGGATTCCAACTACATCACACCAGTAGAAGTCGCCATGAAGGTGATCAATGGTTTGTATGATGGCGTTACTACTGTGGAACTTGATAACCTGGCTGCAGAGACTGCTGCCACTATGACCACACGGCATCCTGACTATGCAAAACTAGCCGCGAGAATCGCGATCTCCAGCTTGCACAAAGTGACAAGCAAGTCGTTTTCGAATACGATGAAACGATTGTACACCTATGTGGATCCAAAGACGGAACAAAATGCTCCGTTGATTTCGAAAGAAACATGGAAAACCATAAAGGCCAATGCTGCTGCATTGGATCAGGCCATTATTTATGATCGTGATTTTGGTTACGATTATTTCGGCTTCAAAACATTAGAACGTTCGTACTTGATGAAGGTAGACGGAAAAACCGTTGAGCGTCCGCAACATTTGATTATGCGTGTAGCTGTAGGTATTCACGGAGATGATATTCCTGCCGCTATCGAAACGTATAATTTAATGTCGGAGAAATGGTTTACCCATGCTACTCCTACCCTTTTCAATGCCGGTACACCAAAACCTCAGTTATCTTCATGTTTCTTGTTAACCATGAAAGATGACAGCATTGATGGAATTTATGACACGTTAAAACAGTGCGCAAAAATTTCACAATCTGCAGGTGGTATTGGTCTTAGC
>JBGTGG010000455.1:0-18257 GCA_041746855.1 Cyclobacteriaceae bacterium
GGATATCGATTAAGTCATATGGATTGATAATCCCTAAGGATGATCAGCCAAGGCTATTTACCAAAGGCTTTAGGTCAACGGTTCACAAAGGCATTAATGAAGGAACTGGTATGGGTCTCCACAACGCTTTTGAGCTTACAAGATTATTCAATGGGACTTTAAAGTATAATTCGGAAATGGTGAATGAGATTAATGGTCAGGAGTTTGGTTGGAACTGCTTTCAAATTCACATCTAGAAACAATGCCTAAGGTGAAAATAATCAATAATGAGAAATGGGAGTGGATAAAGCTCGGTGAGGCATGTAACTTCATTGGAGGTGGAACACCTAGCAAAAAAGAATCGAAGTATTGGAATGGTAATATTAATTGGGCTTCAGTTAAAGACATCAAGGGTGATTTTCTTAATTCTACTAAAGACTCCATAACTGAACTTGGTCTTAAGAATAGTGCGTCAAATATTGCAGAACCAAATGATCTTATATTAATAACACGAATCTCTCCCGGTAAGTCTATTATAACAAATGTGCGAACCGCAATAAATCAAGATTTGAAAATTGTCCGACCGAAATTTCAAACCACATCAAAGTATTTGAATTATTATTTTCAAGCTTTCGAAAGAAAGATAATAAAAAAATCGAGCGGAACAACTGTCTTAGGAATTACACTAAATAATCTAAATGAGATTCAAATTCCGCTACTAGATTTGGATGCACAACATGCCATCGTTTCCAAAATAGAAGAACTCCTCAGCGAACTCGACAAAGGCAAACAACAATTAGAAACCGCACAGCAGCAATTAAAAATTTATAGACAGGCAGTGTTGAAGTGGGCGTTTGAGGGGAAGCTTACAAATGAAAATGTTAAAGAGGATGAATTGCCGGAGGGGTGGAAGTGGATTAAAAGTGGTGAACTATTCTCGTATGTAACAAGTGGTTCTAGGGGTTGGGCAAAATACTATTCAGAGAAGGGTGCAATCTTCATTAGGATAACAAACATGGATTTTGATTCATTAGAACTGGATTTAACTGAATCGAATATTCAATATGTTGATCTGCCAACAAATTCAGAAGGTAAAAGAACAAAAATACAAGAAGGTGATTTTCTATTTTCAATCACTGGCTACCTAGGGATGTTTGCAATTGCGCCAAAGTTGGAGAATGCTTACGTGAATCAACATGTGTGTCTTTGTCGACCAAAAGCTGGCTTTAATAAAAAATTTGTTGGGTATTGGATAATTTTAAAATCTGGAGGACATCACCATTTAAACCAAAATCAAAAAGGTGCGGTTAAGGCTGGATTAAATTTAGATGACTTGAAAAGCTTTCCTGTTCCCTTAGCATCGAGAGAAGAGCAGGATTTAATTGTTGGAGAAATTGAAAGTCGCCTAAGTGTATGCGATAGAGTAGAAGAAACCATTACCACCAGCCTTGCCCAAGCTGAAACCCTCCGGCAAAGTATTTTGAAGATGGCGTTTGAGGGTAAGTTGATTTAAGAATAGGTATTAGCCAACTATGAATTTCGAACGAGTTACAAGTTTAATAAAGCAAAAAGAAAATATCAGGCTTGAGTTCAAGGAGTCGAGGAGTGAGTTGCCGTCAAATCTTTTTGAAAGTATTTGCTCCATGTTAAACCGGGAAGGTGGAGATATTCTTTTAGGAGTAGCCGATGATGGGAAAGTTGTCGGTGTAGAGGGTGACAAACTTGAGACCATTACTTCCAATCTTGTTAGCCTTTCCAACAATTCGAATAAACTAGATCCTCCGTTTATTTTGTTCCCCCAAGTTTATGAAGTTAAGGGGCAGGCTATCGTACATGTGCAAGTACCGGCAAGTTCGTTAGTTCACAAAACGAATGGCATTATCTATGATCGTAGCAAGGACGGAGATTTTAAAGTTACGCAACCACAACAAATTGCAACGCTTTATAATTATAAGCGCACGCATTATACCGAAGGTACTATCTATCCGGCACTGAGGTTTGAAGATTTTAAACCGGGGTTGTTGCCCCTTGTTCGCAATCTCATCAGAAGCAATAATCCAAGTCATCCTTGGCTTGCCCTTAATGATATCACGATGCTTCAAATGGCTGGTTTATGGAAGCGTGATCATCAGAGTGGACAAGAAGGGTATACCCTTGCAGCGGCATTGTTGCTAGGTAAAGATGAAGTGATACAACAGATTTTACCGCATTATAAAATTGATGCGTTGTTGCGAAAAGTAAATGTTGAGCGGTATGATGATCGCGCGTACATTCAAACCAATCTGATTGAAGCGTATGATCAGTTGATGGCTTTTGTCGCCAAGCACTTGCCTGATAAGTTTTTTATGGAGGGCGATCAGCGCGTGAGTTTGCGTACCAAAATTTTTAGAGAGATTGTCGCAAACCTAATTGTGCACAGAGAATATGCGAATGCACATCCTGCGACTTTTATTATTTACGGAGATAGGGTAGAGACCGAAAACGCAAATAACCCGCATGGTGATGGCCCTATTGATCTTTATAATTTTGCCCCTTTTCCTAAAAATCCAACCATCACGAAATTTTTTATTCAATTAGGTAGGGTCGATGAACTGGGTTCTGGCGTTTTGAATGTCAATCGCTTTATAAAAGAATACAGCGGCACAGGCTCACCTACGTTTACAGAAGGCGTTACTTTTAAGGTAGTTGTTCCAGTGGGTGAGGGATTAAATGAGGGATTAAATGAGGGATTAAATGAGGGATTAAATTCATTACTTGAATTGATCCGTGTGAAGCCCGGCATACAGGCAAAAGATATTTCAGTTGAATTGGCGCGACCGGTAAAAACACTGGAAAGACAAATAAAGGAATTAATAACGCTCAATTTAATTGAGCGAGTTGGTAGCAGAAAGACAGGCGGCTATCATCCGATTAAAAAATTATAACAAACAAATGAGCGACAACAATTCAGCAATAGTTAGTAAAGTATGGAGTTTCTGTAACACCCTTCGTGATGATGGTGTGGGCTATGGAGATTACTTGGAGCAGCTTACGTACTTGCTTTTTCTTAAAATGGCGGATGAGTATACCAAGCCACCGTATAATCGCAAGTTCACCATTCCTAAAAAGTATAATTGGGAAAGCCTGATTCCATTAAAAGGTGCTGAGTTGGAAGTGCATTATAGCATCATGCTGCGTGAGTTAGCTGTGGAGAAGGGAATACTGGGTCAGATCTTTACCAAGAGCCAGAACAAGATCCAGGATCCGGCCAAGCTCAGCAAGATCGTGGCCATGATCAATGGTGAGAACTGGTTAATGATGGGTGTAAAAGATAAAGGGGATATTTATGAAGGTCTGCTGGAGAAAAACGCAGAAGACACCAAAAGTGGAGCCGGTCAATATTTCACACCGCGCCCATTAATCAAAGTAATGGTAGAGTGTATCAACCCAGAGCCAATGAAAACCATAGCAGATCCAGCATGTGGTACAGGTGGTTTTTTTCTTGCGGCCTATGATCACATTGTAGATCATAACAAGTTGGATAAAGCACAAAGTAAATTTCTAAAGTACAACACCTTCTTCGGCAATGAGATTGTAGCCAGTACGAGACGCCTGGCATTAATGAATTTATTTCTCCACAACATTGGAGATATTGATAGTGATAATTTCATTTCTCCAGCTGATGCATTAATCGCACAATCATCGGATAAGTATGATTACATCTTGGCCAATCCTCCCTTTGGTAAAAAGAGCAGTCAGACCTTTACCAATGAAGAAGGAGAACAGGAGAAAGAAGACCTAACCTATAACCGTCAGGATTTTTGGGCTACCACCAGCAACAAGCAACTCAACTTTGTACAGCACATTCGTAGTATGCTTAAAACCACAGGGCTTGCGGCTGTAGTAATTCCGGATAATGTTTTGTTTGAAGGTGGGGCAGGAGAGACCGTGCGCAAGAAATTATTAGAGACCGCAGATGTTCACACCATCCTTCGTTTGCCAACCGGTATATTCTATGCACAAGGTGTAAAAGCCAATGTGGTCTTCTTTGATAATAAAGCCGCAAGCAAAAAACCATGGACAAAGGAGATTTGGGTATATGATTACCGAACCAACATTCATCATACACTAAAAAAGAATCCACTCAAACTGGAAGACCTTAAGGAGTTCATCAAACTATACAATCCGAAGAACCGCAACAAGCGCAAGGAAACCTATAACACAGAATCCAATCCGGAAGGTCGTTGGAGAAAGTTTACCTATGAAGAGATTCTTGCCCGTGATAAAACATCACTAGATATTACATGGCTAAAAGATAAATCACTCGCAGACCTCGATAACTTACCTGATCCGGATGTGTTGGCAGGAGAGATTATTGAGAATCTGGAAGCGGGGCTGGCGAATTTTCAGCAGATTATTCGTTCATTGAGTAAGAAGTGATTAACCATTTGGAGAAGATAACAATGAATTAATCGCCTATGATAAAGTCAAAATAGGTAGAGTCCCCAACTTGTAGACTGCACATCCGGTCATTTTTTATGAAGCCATTTAATAGGCTGGGAGCGCTCGCGTACTTAATTGTTACTTTTTGATTTACTAAAGAGGAATCCATTTGGTCGAAGATGGTATGTGCATCTTGTCTCCGTAAGTAGAACCTATGCCTTTCACCTTTTTCATTGATGGCATATATATGCTCATGCTTTTCGACACTCTCAACAACGAATTCCCGCTTTTCCATTTTTGAAGAATAAGGCATTGCCCGATAGAGGCAACTGCTAAACTCAAATGCAATAAAAATGAAGAGGAAAATTTTAATCCAAAATGATGCTTTATTCTTTGTGGCCATAACAGTAGACTAATTTTATGTAATATAAGGATTTCCCAAAATAATCAATTGAAGCCCTTTACAATTAATGTCAATGTGTTATTAGTCTCTTGAATTAATTTTTTTTCGCTTATTCCTCCACTCCCAAGGCGCCATTGGATCTTTCTTCGACCAGATATTTAATTTCGCTAACCGGGCATCGGCCTCTAGTTTTGCCCATGCAGGATTTTTATCGTAAGCAGTATAGTGCCAGGCTAATCCCTTTTTCAACAATGCTTCATTCACATTGATGTTTCCGATAGTCACCATACCAACAGTCCTACCATAGCGATCGGTGTCAATTGCTTTTACTTCAACTTCTTTTCCGGCAATCATTTCTGCAAGTGCTTGCTTAGCAGCATCAGAAAAGTCTTGTCCCTTCTCAGGACAATCAATTCCATGAAGTCGTACTTTGATTTGAGTCTCATTAACCAAAAGTGTAAACGAATCGCCATCTGCAACCTTCACAACTTTTCCTTTAAGTTGCGCTTCGCACAGGAAGGGGAGTAGAAATAAAATTAAAAGAAGATGTTTCAATCGGAAGCTTTTTGAAAAAATGAGCCTGCCGGTTTTTCCCGACAAGCCCACTGGGTGGGCTCCGCAGTATTTTTCTGTTGCTAACGATTTCATTTCGAAGGTATCTTTTTTTTAGGTACAAATCCAACTTTTTCTGCGATAAGAGGAGCTTCGGTTAAAAAATCGGATAACTGGTAAACATTGTCAAATCCTTTCTTGCACACCCCAAACTTATCTTCCCACTGAACGGCAAGTTTCCCTTCTACCAGATCATCATTAAAGGCCTTCGGTCTGTTCTTCACAATCACATACCCAACTACCTCACCATGTCTTTTCCATTCATGAAAAAACTTAACGAGCTCTCCAATAGTTTCAAACTTATTCTCATCCTCCATGGTGGAACCTTTAGATGTCCGCACGTAAATAAGCCTCACCCATTTTACATCCTCAATTCGCATACTTCAAAACTAGTTTCCTGCTAGGTATAATCTATGCCCAAAATTCATTTATGACACATGTTGACATAATTATTTTGGCTACTAACCTTATTTTCATACACAGTTTCTTTATAAGCCAATTCATCATTATCTTATGCTGCACTAGTATTAGCCAATATGCAATTCATTACCCAGAAAACTCTTACTTCCCTTTTTAGATTTCAAATTGCGCTTATTGTTCTCCTTTTTCCTATCTCAGATTCATTTGGAAGTGACTCCCTAAAGATTGCGTTAGAATATCATCAAGCTGCTCAGTTTCAGAAGGCACTTCCAATTTTTATTGAATTGGCTCATAAGTTTAAGCATGATGAAATCTCAAATTACGCATTGTGCCAAATAAAAATAGCAGATATCATTCGTAGCTACGGTGGGGAAAATCTGGCCATTGAAATGTTGGAGGAAAATCAGCGCCTTATTAAAGTCAGAATAGAAAAACCTTCTAAGCTTTTAGCTGAGAACTATTTAACAAAAGGAGAGGCACTATCAAGTGCGCAGAAACAAACTGAATTTAAGCACGCTATATTGAAATCAATAGACGAAAAACGATTAGCTACATTACCGGAAAAATATTTCGCAGAAGATTACATGCAATTAGCTCGATATTATATCAACATTGGCAACCAGAATGATAGTTGCTTTTATTATGTATCCAGATCACTTCAACTAGCAAAAACAGATAAGCAATATTTTCAATACTTAATACCAAGAATTTATAATCTGCTCGGTTATTATTATCACCCAATTTCCATTTCACAATATCTTACCAAGAGGGAACTGTTTCGGAAACGTCTTCAACTTTCCAGGCAATACTACGACTCGGCCTTACGATTCATTTCTTATCAACCAATTCCGGATCGGGTGATGGAAAGTAAAGTGTATCACAATCTGGGAAACTCATTCAGCAATCAGATGGGAGATGACGAAGATCCAAAGACCATGGAAATGGCCATGATCAATTATAGAAAAAGTGTGGAATTGGTAAACGACCTAGCCTCTCCATCAGAGGTGGCGTTAAAAGATTGGGTAATTGGGAAAGGGTATGAACGACTCGGAAATTTTAATGATGCTTGTACTCAATTTCAAGTAGGTATAAAAAGATTGGTCAGCGATTTCAATCCAATTGACAATAGAACACTTCCTCCGTTTAAGCCTACTTTAAATGATGTTCGGTTCACCTCATTAGTTGCGATTAAAGCAAATAATTTCATGTACTGGTACAAGAAAGATGGAGACCTTAAAAACCTAATAGCTGCCTATGAGCATTTTATCTATTTACTCCAATTTCATCAGTACTTAATTTCAAAATCAAAAAATGAATACGAATCTATCTATTGGAGCTTTAACTATGGCTCAAATTTCTATCAATCTCTTGCTTCGATAATTTATCAATTGTATGAAAGGACTGGAGAAAAAAAGTATTTGGAAAATGGCTATAGTGTATTAGTATCCGCAAAATATGCATACTTAAATAAGAATGATATTGCACCCTTGTTGAACCAATCGATAAGCCAATCCTTACTGGTGGATGAACTTTCACTTGTGGAGCAGAATATTCTCCGCGCTGTTCCTGGTTTGAATAGAGAATCACTTTTAAGCTCACTCCCTACTGTTCCTGTTCAAGTAAACAAGAGGACATTGTCTTCGATTAATTTAGCCAATCAAATTAGTGATTCCCTAAATATCGCTTCAATTCAGCACTACTTGGATGAGTCTTCAACATATGTTGATTACTACACTCTTGAAAATGAATTACTCGCTATCGTATTAACGAAGAAGGACATTCGTTTTTTGAAGTTTGAATTCCCAAAAGATCAACAACAACAAATTCAAAGTTTGAAAAGAAATTTGCAAACTATTTCCGACAACGAATATGTTAAAGCGGCAAACTCGATTTTTAAGCACACCTTAAGTCCTGTTCTGTCAGGTTTGGCCAGGCAACCAATTCGATTAATTATTTGTCCTGACTATTCACTGCAAGATGTATCATGGGATGCGTTGGTTCGTGACAGTAGTAAAGTTGATGGCTTCAAAGAAATTGATTATTTATTAAACAGTTATTCGATTAGCACAGTCCTTTCTCCAGTTCATTTGATGAAGGAAGTTGGTCGCAACCGTGAACCCTTTTATGGCATTGGAGCCAGTTATTCTGATTCTAAATCATTTTCGGAAATTCCTTTTTCATTGTCTTTGGTGAATAGAAAAGCAATATCGTTGGTAGGGAGATTTGAGGATAGGATATCAAATGACACTGCACACTTCAATATCATTCACATTGCATCTCATGTAAAGAATGATTCTTTACGTCCATATAATTCATCAATTTACTTTACAGATAAGGACAGTATAAGCATCGCTCAGCTTTCTGGATTCTCAATAACACCCAACCTCGCCATATTGAACGGCTGTACTACTGGCACGGGTACTTTTCTTTATTCAGAAGGCACGATTAGTTTCGCAAGGGCTTTTTATCGTTTAGGGGCACAAAGTGTTTTGATGACACTATGGAATGTAGACGATAAAACCACCGCAACAATTTTGGAGGAGTTCTATACTAATATGGAAGCGGGAAATGCTTTGGATGCCTCACTTCGGCAGGCTAAATTAAGATTTATTGCCGATGCTGAATCGGATGAACTTGCGAATCCATATTATTGGGCTGGTCTTCAACTCAGTGGACAAACAAAACCCCTTTTTGCAAAACAGCCATTAATGGCGATACTTTTCAAAATAGGATTAGGATTGATTACCTCTATTCTTATATTATTTTTTTATAGGAAAAGGAAATTAATTCATCGCTTCTAGCACTTTATCAGCTTCATTCTTAAGTCGACTTGATTCGTTGTTACTGATTTCTTTCAATAAAGTAATGGCTTGATCCCGACCCCCCTGGGTCCAAAAAGCGATAGCGAGTCGATAGCGTGCCTTTTCTAAGTAGGTTCCTGAATCAATTTTTTTAAAACGTTCAATCGCAAAATCTACTTTATCTGTTCTATAAAAGGATATAGCACTAAAGTATAGAAGTGTATCATTCGTGGGACTTGCAATTAAGAGCTTCTCAAAAAGATTGCTTGATTTTTCATAATCACCTGCCTTAAAGGCACTCATGGCATTATTGAAATCAACATGGTCATTGACACCCATCACAACAGGAAGTCCAATCTCCGTAATATCAAAGTCTTTTGGATTTGGCTTTGCGCTCCATAGAAACATAGAGATTGTGACAACAACTGCTGATATACACGCGGCTATGTACCAGGTTTGAGTCCTCTTTCTTTTAGCATCAATTGATTTATCAAATTCAGTCAATTTTTTTTTTAGATCTTCTTCATGGGCAATGTTAATACCTTCGATTACCCATTTGCGAAGCGTAACTTCTTTCCTCAAAGTTTCATCACCCTCCATTTTTTGAAGGAAGCTAAGCTCCTCAGTTTTATCCAAGTGGCCTTTTAAGTAGTTATCAATTAATTCGTCTTTATCCATCACTGATACTTCATCAATTCACTTACGGAAATTCGTTCTTCAAGTTTCTTCAGACATTCGTATTTTTTCTTCTTTGCAACATCTGAATTTTTATAGCCCAATCGTAAAGCAATGGACTCCATATCATATCCATTTGCATAGAACATTTCAAGCACCTCTTTGCAAGGGGATCCAATGGCTCTATAGATTCGCTTTGCTAAATACACCATATGTTCTTCATCATAACGCTTAGCAATGCCATATTCCGGAACGGCTTCAAATTCAGCCATTACTTTTTGTTCAATACTTTTTCTCTTTATCAAATTCAAGAGATTATTTTTACCGATGCCAAACAAGTAGGTTTTAACAGTCACTGTTAATGAATCTACCCTTCCGCCTTTTACATTTTTATACAAACCCACCATGGCCTCCTGAAATATATCCTTTGCCTCCTCAACTGAAACTTTGTGATTTCGTACCGCCCAATTCACAAATTCATCACGATAGGCCTCATATAGCTGAAACAATATCTTTTCGCTACCCGCTTTGATGGCTTCAATAATAGCCGAGTTCTCTAGATTCAATTCACGAGGCATTAGGTTCAATTACTTGGTAAACCAGAAAGCATGAAAGTAACTGAAAAATTCAAAAAAATAGTTACTATCGATTTTTTCAATTGACTAAGACGTGTGACAACAGTAATTCACACTTGAAAAGTACGTTAATGATAATGGCTGATACTAAATTCAAACCGGGTGATATAGTAATAATACCACTAGAGCATGACAGTAGTAAAAAGTATGTAGTGCTGGAGTGTAAGGACAATTCAGCTAAACTTTTATCTAGCAATATGAAATCCTCTCGTATTTGTAAAGTAAAAGGACTTTCAGACAAGGTAATATTTGAAGAATCAGAATCATATTTAAAAATAGTAGAGTCTGATAAATCATATTGACTCCTGAGTATTGAACGTAAGTAGCATTGTTTGTAGAAATATCAAATCAAAAATAGTTTCATAAATCCCTAATTACCTAAAATGATACAATCTATTATTCTCCAAGCTGCTCCAAGTCAATTTTCAAATTTGGCATTGATTGTCCTTATCGCTGCAATAAGTATAGTTGCTTATATGATTGGAAATAGAAGGAGGAAAAGGTAGGTGATAGAAAATTAGCGCTAATCTTCAGTGAATTCTTAACTTCTTGAGAAGTATAAATAAGTCGTATTTTAATTAGTTGAAATTAATTCCATAAACATTAGTTACATTTTACTTATTCAGTTTACCAATTAAAATATAACCATGCCTACACGTTAATAATTGGATAAAATTGATGGCACTAATTGAAGTAATTAAGTTTGAAGGGAACAATTCTGAATTTGTTTGGAAATTTCCATCTGAGGATCTTAAACTAGGTGCTCAGTTGATTGTAAATAGCTCTCAATGTGCATTTTTTGTAAAGAATGGGCAAGTCTTAGATTCCTTTGGGGATGGACGATATACCTTAAAATCGGCTAATATACCGCTATTAAACAAGCTCGTTAACCTCCCTTTTGGAGCTGAATCTCCATTTTCTGCAGAAGTTTGGTATGTAAACCTTGTATCTAAATTGGATAATAAGTGGGGTACGCTTAAGCCAATAAATCTTGAGGATCCAATTTATGGGGTAATAGTGCCTGTCAGAGCCTTTGGTCAGTTTGGCATTCGAATTATCGACCCGAAGAACTTTCTAACTACCATAGTGGGTACTGCCAAAGTATTTACAGCAGCAGAAATCACAGAGTATTTTAGGGGTAAAATCTTAAGTTCTATCACAACATTAATTTCAAAAAAAATTGTCTTGGAGAAAATATCCCTTATGCAAATAGGAGCAATTCAAGATGATCTTGGCAAACATATTCAAGCTGAATTATCAACTGAATTTCTAAAGTTTGGAGTGGAGGTTTTGAATTTTTACTTTATGTCAATAAATATCTCTGCCGATGACCCTTCTTTTATTAAACTAAAAGAGGCAAAGGAATTAGCTATGAAGTTAAAAACTGTTGGAAGAGATACTTATCAAATGGAAAGGAGTTTTGATGTAATGGAAAAGACCGCTGAAAACGAAGGTACTTCAGGATCATTACTAAATGCCGGATTAGGCCTAGGGGCTGGTCTCAATATGGGTGGAGTAATGGCAAATCAATTTGGTCAAGTTGGTAACAATTTAAATGTAAATCAATCGCAATCACAGCACCCTCCTCAATTAAAGTATTTTTTTGTGGTTGATGGAAAACAAAGCCAGGGATATCCGTTAAGTGAACTTTCACTATTGGTTTCAGTAGGACGTATTAAGTTTGATACGTTAGCATGGAGGGAAGGTATGAGTGATTGGGTTAAGGCAGGTGCGATTGATGAGTTAAAACCTCTTTTCGGTAATTCGCCTCCACCAATCCCCAAGCAATAGGAATGAACAAGATAATTGCTATTGTAGGAGGCGCTGTTCTCTTTATTAATTGGGTTGTATATGCGATACTCCCATCCTTTAATATAGTTTCTTTTTTGACTAGTGAACTCAGCATTATTATCTCATTTGCTCTAATTCTAATTCTTCAGAAGTCCAGAACTGATAGTGTTTTTAAGATATTTCTGGTAATGGCGTTAAGTGTTTCCTTTCTAATAAAATATGCGTTATCTATTAATTTTTCAGGAGTAATTACTAACAGTATTTCTTTTATGTTACTAGTAATTATTACTACTGTCGAGATTGTAAGCATTGTGCTTTTCAGGTATTTGAGTAAATATTCTTAATGCAATATGGAAGACTCAAACTACAATCTCGTGACTAAGGAATGTCCACAATGTGGAGCTTCTATAGAGTTAAAGCATAATAAGTGTGCATTTTGTAACACTGAATTCTATATTAAAAGGATTGACGAATTAGGCAACAAAACGAATAAGTATAAAACCCTATATACTGAAATTCTTAAGAGCGATGCTGAAAATATTGAAGCCTTGTATGGACTAGGGTTATGCTTTGTTTCACTGAGTTTATTCGAACGTGCGAAATCTCAATTTGATTTAGTAATCAAAAAAAATCCAGATCATGCGAATGCACTATTCTATTATTGCATTTCAATATTGGCGTGCAGGAGTATTAGAACTATTTCTCATAAAGAGGCCAAGGAAATCGAATCAAACTTAAACGCTTCAATCATAATTGATCCAGATAACTATGTTTACCACAGAGCACTAGCTTGTTTAAAGTATGATTATTATGTGTTGAATGGATTAAAGCAAACTAATCCTGATTATCAAGAATTATTATTGAAAAGTGATAGCCTGATTCCTGTTGAAAAAGAACTTATAACTAAATATTTTAAATCTAATCTTAACATTTAAATCTATGAGTAGTCATTTGAAAAGAGAACAAATCAAGGAATGGTTTATCGTTCCTGAGGCAAAGTTTGAAGGCTTACCTATCATTATAATTTCAGGTGCGGTTGGTCTTCTTTTATTTTATATGAATGCAAATGGTATTGCTGCATTATGTTTAGTCTTTGCAGGTGTCTTCGGTTTAATTAAATACATGAGCTATACAAAGCAGCTTAATCGTTATAATAATAGACCTCATGATTCTCAAATGGATACTTGGTTAGAAGAGGATATAAAAGAATTAGAAAAAAAAGCGTTGATTAAATGCGGTATTGATGAGTCCGAACTTGTTAGGGAGTTTGAGTTAATTGATAGCATCTGGGGTTTTCATTCAAGTATTGATCGATTTTGGAGAACAGGAAATGATAAAATTTTGCGGACTTCTTGTCACGAAGTATGCATTTTGAATTTTACTGCAAATCAGTTGATAGCATATAGCTGTATACTAGATTTATTGAGTGGGAACACTCTGAATGAAAGTACAGACGAATACTTTTATAAGGATGTCGTTTCAATGTCTACTAAAGTTGAAAGTAAGGTGGTTTGGGGATATCAATTAGATGATGCCGAAACACTTAATTTATTCACATCGGGTGGTACCTCTATCAATATAGTTCTTAACTCAGATAAGTTATTAAAAGAATTAAACTCAGGAGGTAGTATGATTCCTACTACAAAATCTGAGCGAGCCATAGCAGCTGTAAGAAAAATGTTACGTGAGAAAAAATCCAATTGAGAATGGAAGAAATTGGAAGTCCAACGTATGGCGATTTTGATATTGCTTACATCATACTCTATGTTATTTTAGCTGCAGTACCTTTATTGGTTCAGAAATTTAGTTCAGAAAGAATTAGAAGAAAACTTATTCTTTTGTCAGTGTTGGCACATTTTGTTCTAGCAATTCTTTTTTTGAATCCACTTGACTTTGCTATGAGTTTCTTTAAACAAAATGACTCAAGTAATTATTTGGTGGAGTCTCAAGAAATCCCTGATAAAAATAAGATGAATATTGATGAATTGGAAGATATGGTTGACACTCCAAAAAATATGGAAGTCGTAGATAGTTCTAAAGATGTAAGTAGCCTTGATTACGTGTTAGATATTGACAATTCAAGAGTTGGAAGTTTTAAAATTGGTCAAAAAATTCCTCAGGAATTTCCATCTGGATTTATTTTGACTGAACAAATAGAGTACGGTCAGGAAGCCTCTGAAATAAAAACTTTTGTTGTATCTGAAGATGGAGAGAAATTATTCATTATTTATCCAGATTATGACTTAAGCGAATATGAGTTCAATGATGTGATCAATTCAATAGTTATTGTTTCTAGTAGAATAAAAACCAACAGAGGCCCCTCAGTAGGTTCACAGGTCTCCAGTTTTATAGACAGATTTTCTGACTATGAGATTTGGTACTCTTATATAAGCGGTATGTATGTCATAAATAGTAAACAAATTGATGCACAATATTTATTGGATGGAAATGACTACAAAGGTGAGGATGACAATGCCTCTAGCGATTATGTCATTTTGAAGTATAAAGATTTTGCTAGTAATTCAAAAATTATAGGGATTAGGTTGTTTTCTCATTAAGAAAGAACGATGAAGGTGAGGTTACAAGTTGGTTTCTCCTTTTACTAAGTAAGTATGAGTCGTCTCCTAGTACTAGTGCTTATATGGCTGAGTTATTTTCAGTCACAATCCCAAGACACCTTGTCTTTCAAAATCAATAGTGGTGGAGCCAGTGTGGGTAATCTTGCATATTCCATTGGTGATTTAATATCAACATCAGGAAATGCAATAATAAGTGCATTTCCAATAAATGCTTTACCACCTCAGATAATAACAGATTTAAACAATTATGAAGTTGGAGAAATCCAGGTAGCGGTATTCCCAAATCCCGTAACAAAATTTCTTTCGATTAATTCAGATGCTGAAAAGGGAACATTAATGCTATTTGATGGAGCAGGTCGTGCTATAAAAGAACTCAGTTGGCCTACTGAAATCGATATGACCGCTTATTCAAATGGTGAGTACTACCTAGTATTAGTAACCGCAAAAAAGGTGATCAAAAATTACAAAATCATTAAAAATTAGTTGATATGAAGAACGTTTTACTACTACTCATTTTCAGCACCGTAACTCATTTATCGTTTGCACAGACACCACAAGGAATAAATTTTCAGGCGCAAGCACGAGGATCGGATGGTAAGCTTTTAGAGAATGCTACTGTAATGGCAAAGTTTTCAATTATTGAAACACTCCCTTCTGCAACGCCAGTTTATGTTGAAACACATTCTACCACCACTGATAATACAGGCTTGTTCAATCTTAGTATCGGAAACGGAACTGTAACCTCAGGTATATTTTCTTCCATTCAGTGGGCGATACAACCAATGTTTTTGAAAGTAGAAATTGATAATGGTGATGGAACTGGGTTTAAAACAATCTCTACATTTCAGCTCGCAACTGTACCCTATGCATTTTATGCTGGAAAATCAAAAGAAGCTGAGACAGCAACAAATTACAATGAAATTGATCCAATATTTGAAAACTCCATTGCTTCTAAAATTACTGCTAATGATACCATCAGGTGGAATGCTTCAGGCAGTTTTGATGGAGATATGCAAAATCAAAGAATTATTAATTTAGCTGATCCTGTTGATAATTTAGACGCTGTTAATAAGGCTTATGTAGACGCTCTCCTCTCTAAAATATCAAGCATAGAATTTTCATTATATGAAAATGGCGTTGTCACTTTAGAAGACTGTGAGGGTAATACGTATCCAGTCGTGAAAATTGGAAATCAAATATGGATGGCGGAAAATTTGAAAACTACAAAATTCCCTGATTGTACAGATATTCAATTAGTAAATAATAATACTACTTGGGATAACCTGTCCATTTCTGACGCAGCTTATTCCTGGTATAATGATGATATTAATAATAAGGATTTATATGGGGCTTATTATTCTTGGGCAGCAGCGATGAATGGTTCAGACTATTCTGCTAATAATCCTAGCAATGTGCAAGGGCTTTGTCCCAATGGTTGGCATATTCCAAGTCAATTAGAGGTCATGGAACTAGGTATGTACCTTGGTGGTGAAGGCACTCCCGTTACTTTTGATTTCTCACAAGGTGGTGGTAAGCTAAAGGAAGTTGGAATTGTAAATTGGAATTCACCTAATACGGGTGCTACAAATGAAACAGGCTTTACCTCTCGACCAACAGGAGGTAGGGCCAATAGTGGTGTTTTTGTCTTGGAAGGGGAAAGCAGTTATTTTTGGACAACAACACAATACGGATCACCAGACCGAATAGTTAGTTATAGTACTCATAATAATTCAATTTCAATTACCCGCAACTCTACACCAATAGATAGTGGTTTGCCAATTAGATGTTTAAAGGATTAAGTAGCTGTTTAGGGACATTGTTCAAAACAAGATCGTGTATACGGTCACTATTCAAATTCTGAATTACTAGGATTCAGAATGTAGCATTTACTGTTCGCGTTTTACTACAGTATTTTTTGGACACCAAATACCAACCAAAATACCCTTTTTGAATTCACTTTGCATATTTTAATTCGTCCGGATAACCATTTTATTCACGCAAAAAGTGTCCAATAAAAACCCCCTTTTGGACACATCAAAAAGCGAAATATTCTTTGGTTGCTAAGTTGAAATGAATAAAATTTAATCTAGTATTTATTTCAAGTATTGATGTGCTGCTATGGCTCACTCAACTAATAATGTGTTAGTGCCACTTTACTTATTTGACATGAATTTCTTTGTCCGATTACTTTAATTGTTCCGCCTCAACAACCCATCCGGTTTTTGCTTCAATGTAACCCTCGTCATTTAAAGCAATTCCAATAACACCACCTTTAATACGATAGCTGTCACTATTGACTTTAAAACTAATTTGAGAAATCCCACTAGGGAATTCGTCTATTGAATAGGAACTAGATCCCCAATTTTCACTTACCAAAGTGTTTGCTTTATATGTTTTAACCTCATCCTCATCCTTAAAACCATCTAATTGAAATCCCCCACGCTCAGCAATAACGTATGGAAAAAGATGAGTAATCCATCCATCAGTATTTGGGCTTTCACAACCATTTTTAGCTTTTTATAAATTGAACAAAAATATTCGATATCAATATCTCCGTTATACGTGTCTATTACCTTTCCTAGTACCTTCTCCAGGTCGTCAACCCACCACACTAAACCAATTGAATTTAAGAAAGTCGCTCTCAAATGCTGGCCCGCAATACCATAGGCAAACCTAATTGTTACAAGGGACAAGTAATGTCAATGTTTTACTAGCCTCCTGTATTAGTCTTTTTTCTTTTAGTATTCCTCCACTCCCAAGGTGCCATCGGATTCTACGAGCTTTTTATTCAACAAATATTAAACTATCTTTCGTAAGAGCCCACCCACTTACGTCATTATACATGAAGTAAGGGTGGGATTTTTGTTTAATTAAATTCTTTGTTATATGGTAGGTAATAAAATTGAACCGCTTCAAAACATAGGTCTCTGTTTTAGTGGAGGAGGATATCGTGCTTCAGCATTTACATTGGGTGTATTATCATACTTAAACAGGGTCAACTTAAAAGACAGATCACTTTAAAGCTACAGTAAGCGGTGGCACACTAACTGGAGCAGCCTATGCCATGTCCATTGTAAGGCATACAGAATTTAACCAATTCTATAAAGATTTTTATCATTTTCTCAACGAGGATAAATTGTTAGAAAGTAGCATAACATATCTGCGTGATGATAGTATTTGGAAAAAGAGTCATAAAAAACGTTCATTGATAAATAGCTTCGCATTGGCATATGAACACTTCTTGTTCAAAGGAAAGTTTGATTTATTCTTTGATGAAAATTCTAAATCACACCTAAATCACATTTGTTTCAACGCGACTGAATTTTCTTTTGGGTTAGCTTTTCGATTTCAGAATACTGGATTATTTGGCAACTCACCAATCAATAAGTCGATCCCCAATGGTTTAAAGGAGCTAGAGCAACTAAAGAAAGAAGTGCAAATTGCTGATGCTGTGGCTTCCTCTTCATGTTTTCCATTCGGCTTTGAACCCATGATTTTTCCAGATGACTATTTTGAGGACCACAAGAATCGAGACTACAAGGCATTGTCGTGTTGAATTATCTTTCTGACGTATTGGGCTCATTCGAAAATATAACTCTCTATGAATTTTAATTGATTTAAATAAATCAATTTTGACTCACCACCCAACCTGCCTTCGGTTCTAGCGCGCCATCTTCATTAACAACTATTCCAAGCAATCCCCCTTGGATTGAATACGTTGCACTTCCTACCGTAAACTTTATGGCGGAAATCCCGGAAGGAAATTGCTTAAGGGTATAGTCACTCCAGTTTGAGTTTTCGGCAACCAATCTATTGGGGACATACCCTTCCTCCTCGGATAAAACATAGGGGACAAGGTGGGTAATCCATCCATCTAAAAATGGGTCTTTACACCCATTTTTACTAACCTTTAAAATGGAGCACAGATAATCAATGTCGG
>JBGTGG010000456.1:0-9045 GCA_041746855.1 Cyclobacteriaceae bacterium
ACAGAACCTTCCTGGCCTGCGTTCTCGGCAATAGTACGCAAAGGTGATTCAAGTGCAAGGCGAACAATGTTCACACCTGTAGCTTGATCTTCATTCGTAACTTCAAACCCTTTCAGAGAATCAATGGCACGAATGTAAGCAACTCCACCACCAGGGATGATTCCTTCCTGAACGGCAGCACGTGTTGCGTGCAACGCATCATCCACACGGTCTTTCTTTTCTTTCATTTCCACCTCAGTAGCGGCACCAATGTAAAGAATAGCAACACCACCTGATAACTTCGCAAGACGCTCTTGAAGCTTTTCTTTGTCGTAGTCAGAAGTAGTTGTATCAATTTGTGCTTTGATCTGATTGATACGTCCGGTGATTTCAGCTTTCTTTCCAGCACCGTTTACGATCGTAGTATTGTCTTTATCGATGTTTATTTTTTCTGCTTTACCCAACATGTCAAGGGTTGCATCTTCAAGCTTCATTCCTCTTTCTTCAGAGATCACTTGTCCACCAGTCAAGATCGCGATGTCTTCCAACATAGCTTTTCTTCTGTCACCGAATCCAGGAGCTTTAACAGCAGCCACACGGAGAGATCCACGGATTTTGTTTACAACCAACGTTGCAAGGGCTTCACCTTCAACTTCCTCAGAAATGATTACAAGTGGTTTTCCAGTTTGTGCAGTTGCTTCAAGGACCGGAAGCAATTCCTTCATGGAAGAGATTTTCTTGTCATAGATCAGGATGTATGGCTGATCAAGTTCAGCTTCCATTTTCTCTGTGTTGGTTACAAAGTATGGAGACAAGTATCCGCGGTCAAACTGCATACCTTCCACAGTTTTAACTTCGGTTTCTGTTCCTTTTGCTTCTTCAACAGTGATCACACCATCTTTCC
Organism: Cyclobacteriaceae bacterium; assembly: GCA_041746855.1. Taxonomy (GTDB): domain Bacteria; phylum Bacteroidota; class Bacteroidia; order Cytophagales; family Cyclobacteriaceae; genus JBGTGG01. Next base: position 884 of record JBGTGG010000456.1, read on the forward strand.
CAACTTTCTCCATTGCATCTGCGATCATCTGACCGATTTCTTCATCACTGTTTGCAGAGATGGTAGCAATCTGCGCAATTTCCTGTGAGCTCTTAATGGCTTTGGATTGTTTCTTAAGATTGGCAGTAACGACTTCAACCGCTTTGTCGATACCCCGTTTCAAGTCCATTGGATTGGCACCCGCGGCAACGTTCTTTACACCGTGAGCGTAGATTGATTGTGCTAAAACAGTAGCAGTGGTTGTTCCGTCACCAGCGGCATCAGCAGTTTTGGAAGCAACTTCCTTTACTAGCTGGGCGCCCATATTTTCGAGGGGATCTTTAAGATCGATTTCTTTAGCAACGGAAACACCATCTTTCGTAATAGAAGGTGCGCCAAATTTCTTATCAATAATTACGTTTCTTCCTTTTGGGCCTAACGTAACTTTCACTGCATTTGCCAATTTATCAACACCGCGCTTTATACCGTCACGTGCTTTGGTATCAAAAGTTATTTCTTTTGCCATAATGAGATTAAAATTTAAGAGTTAAAAATGGAAATTAAATAGTACCGAAGATGTCAGAGTTACGCATGATCAGGTATTCTTTACCTTCAATCATGATCTCAGTTCCCGAGTACTTTCCATAAAGGATGCTATCGCCAACCTTTACTGTAACAGGCTTATCGGGTAAGCCTTCACCGATTGCTATCACTTTGCCTTGTTGCGGTTTTTCCTTCGCGGTATCGGGGATAATAATACCGGAAGCGGTCTTTTTTTCAGCTTCTGCGGCCTGCACAAGAACCCGGTCTTCGTTTGGTTTAAAGTTTACTTTTGCCATATTACGTATTCGTTTTATAGGGTTAAATTATACGGATTTGATGATTATCACCTTTTGTGCCAATTCCATTTATTCAGTAAAAAGTGTAATTTGATACGCAATCTGTCAGTTTTTTGATCAATAAAAGGAGGAGGTTGTCAGGGTGGTTGTCTAAAATGGCAGGTTGTCAGTAAATTTAACATAGCATAATTTAGTAGTATGGAGAATTTAGAAAAAGACTGGTTTGCAAAGGGGTTAATTGATTTTGAATACAAGAAGTATATCCTTCTGGATTACATTTCAAAAGTTTCAAATCGGTTTGCCCAAACACAACTATATCCCTTTCTCGCGGATTTGATATTCCATTATAAAAACCTAGAGGGTGTTCGCAAAAGTGGTGCTGCCTTGCGGGAAGCTTTTCCTAAGGAGATATCGAAAGCAGATTTTATAACCCTAAAATTAAAGTATCGCCAATTGATAGAAGATGATGCCGTGATGGCAGAAATTGAATCGATCATTGACTATGCGATTCCCGTTATCCAACAGTCACTGGAGGATGGAACAGAAATATTTGATTTTGTGGAATCACAATGTGAGATTGTGCCCATCGGGGTTACACCACTTTACCGCAAGGAAGGATATTTGTTCATCACCCAACCACCTGAATCAGTTACCCAGCTGTATCGGTTTAAGTTTTCGTTGATTCAATCCAACGATCAAATGAATCATGGACTTGAAACTGAACACATCGAGGAAATTCCAAAATCTGGTTTTCTGACGTATGAGAATATTAAAATCAACCTCATTAAAAAGTATCAGGATTTACCAAACCCTGCCGCTTATTTGATTCTTTCCAAAATGAAATTCCCGCTTGCCGCGACTTTGGTTCCGGTGGCAAAACGGCTGTTTATCCGTCATTTATCTGCGGCATAAAAAAAGCCTCCAATATAGGAGGCTTTCAATTTGATTCTTTGCTTTCCGCTTATTGACCATCCGTGGTATCCACAATGATTGGCGCAGTATTTTGTGCCGGAGGTAAACTTAATGCTGGTGCAGCCTGCTCTCCGGCTTTCTCTAAAATATCATTGGTTGGTCCACCGGTGCGCTGGTCAACCAGGTTGGTAGAAAGGGACAAAACCATAATGGTGATCATGAATCCCCAGGTAAGCTTTTCGAGCAAATCCCCGGTTCTTTTTACGCCAATAATGTTACTGGCTCCAGAACCACCAAACTGGCTGGTCAATCCGCCACCCTTTGAGTTTTGTGCTAAAACGATCAATACAGACAATACGCATAGAAAAAGGATGATGCCGATTATTAATGTAGTCATTGTTACTTTGTTAATTCTTCAATTTGATCGGCAAAGTAACTCTTTTTTTGTGGAAACTTCCAAATCAGTTTACGAAGTACCTCTACAGCTTTGTCTTTTTTTCCCTGGCTTAACAATATTTTAACAAGGGTTTCTGAAATGATATTATCACCAAAATCGCTGCTCGGCTGACTGAAATCAACAGTGGATGGGGGAATGGTTTTTCCCTTTTGCGGGGAAATGCTCGGCTGCGCTTTTATGAATTGATTGATCAGCTCAATTTGTTCTTTTTGCCGGTTATTTTCGGGCTGGATTTTTTTTTTACTTGTCTTTATCTCATCGATAAGTTTGTCGGCAGGCTCAACAATTTTCTTCCGTTTTTTCTTCGGTGGTGATTTTTCTTCAACCGAATCGGTCGGTTCTGAATTTTCTACTTCGAGCTTTTTAGCAAGTTCAATGATCCGTTGCTTTTTTGTTTTTCCCGTAGCCTTTTTGCGAATCGGTGGTTTTTTTGCTTTGGGTTTTTGCGTTGGTTCTTTCTTGGGTTCAGGTTTGACTTCAACAACCTCCAATGCCGGTGAGGGAACACTTTCTTGAGCTTGAGGTTGTGCAATCATTTTGCCTGATGCATTGAAAAGCGCTTCAAAATTATGGCGTGATTGATTGAGCTTTTCCAAATCAGAAACGACTTCTTCTGCTACACCTGAATCCAAATAAGCACTGCGATCAATCGTATTTCGGGTTTTAGTAGAACTAATTTTGACTTCCGTTTTTTCTATCGGTGTTTTGGTTTGACGGACAGTGGCTACGGGTATAAAATCACCGGTTACAATTTCTTTTAAAACATTGCGATCAGAGGCATACACTGCAGCAAGTTGAAGTTCTTCTTTTTGGTTGCTGAAGCCCTGATCTTTTGAGACACGGGCAGATAATGCGTGTAGCAGCTGACTGAAAGGGTAGTCATTCTTAAGGGATAGCAAATCCTGGGCTTCTACCGAGGTACAAGCCTGAGGGGTTTGAAGGAGCCGATTAAATTCTTTTTTATCCACTTTCAATTTCAGCGAATGGTAAAAATAGGGCAAATATTACCAATTGGCAACCGATGCATTGAATATGTCATTGATAATCCGCTCAAATATTTGGTTTGTGTAGGATTCTTCAATATCGCTGAAATTCAGGTCATTTGAAAAATCTTTAAAGAAAGAGAAGGACCGGTCTTTAAAACTCATCGTTTCATCCAGTGTGTTGATGTAGGTAACTTTTACGGTAATCGTCAGTCGGGTAGAGGAAGCTGAGTTAATGGCATTGGGATCTCCCGTGGAGGTGGGGGCAATGGGGGTAAGCTTAAAATCATAGATTTCTCCGGTCATTTGCAACTCGCCTTCTTGTGCTACAACGGAGAGGTTGGAGTTTCGAATAAGATAATCTTTCAAGTCGTTGGTAAAGGAAGGCCCCATGTTGGCAGGCCCCAGATCGGTGTTATTATAAAACTCTTCAATGCTGATGTTTTTTGCATTTGTAGAAGAACCGGACATGGAATAGTTTATTCTGCAACCTTCCAATAGCATTACGGAAAGGAGAAAAAGGGAAAAAAGGATACGACTAATCAAGGCTGTATTGTTTGATTTTCCTGTACAAAGTCCGTTCCGAAATGCCCAGGTCTTTGGCTGCATACTTTCTTTTATTATTATTTTTCTGAAGGGCACGAATGATCAACTCCTTTTCCTTTCGTTCGATGGAAAGGGATTCATCTTCGGTTTCGTGACTGATATCATGCACATCTTCAACATCTTCATCTGCTTGATCTCCTGGTAAATTGAGTACAACGGAATCGGAACCCAACTGCTGCGGAGGACTTTTTTCAACACCATTAAAAAGTTCGGGGTTTTCTTTTATAATTTGACTGGCCTGGCCCTGGTTGTGGTAAATGTCGAGCACCAGCTTTTTTAGGTCGACCATATCCCGTTTCATATCAAACAAAACCTTATACAGGATGTCCCGTTCTGACAAGCTTTCTTTTTCACCTCCAGCTGATTTATAAAGTGCTGGTAAACTGTTAGTTGAAGGTAAGTACTTCAACAATTGTTCCGCACTTATTTCTTTGTTGTCTTCGGTAGACAAAACTGAAATTTGTTCTACCAAATTTTTGAGTTGCCGTATGTTTCCCGGGAAACGGTATTTCAACAATACATCCTTAGCACCATCCGTCAACGAGATTGGTTTTACCCGGTATTTTTCCGCAAAGTCGGAGGAAAATTTCCTGAAAAGGAGCTCAACATCATTGCCTCTTTCCCGAAGGGGAGGAACAAAAATGGGAACCGTGCTCAATCGGTAATACAGGTCTTCACGAAACTTTCCTTCCTCCACATTCCGCATCAGGTTTACATTGGTAGCCGCAACAACCCGGACATCTGTTTTTTGAACTTTAGAAGAACCCACCTTAATAAACTCGCCATTTTCCAGCACACGAAGTAATCGGGCTTGCGTACCCAACGGCATTTCACCTATTTCATCGAGAAAAATGGTACCGCCATTCGTAACTTCAAAATAGCCTTTTCGTGATTCATGTGCACCGGTAAAGGATCCTTTTTCATGGCCAAAAAGTTCGGAGTCGATTGTGCCTTCGGGTATTGACCCGCAATTAATGGCAATAAACTGGCCGTGCTTACGTGGGCTGACGGAATGGATAATTTTAGAAAAGGACTCCTTGCCACTTCCACTTTCCCCGGTAATCAAGACCGACATATCAGTAGGTGCTACTTGCAACGCTACCCGAACAGCATTACTAAGTAAAGGGGAGTTCCCGATGATCCCAAACCGGTTCTTTACACTTTGTATCTCTTTATCAGTAATGGACATAACTAATGAACGATTTTACCGATTAAGGTACCACCCGTGCTGGATTCAACTAAAACATTTACATAATCGCTTATTCGAGTGTTTTCTCTTGGAAATACCACTACTTTATTGGCGGAGTTTCTTCCTTGAAAGTGCTCTTCCGACTTTTTAGAAGTGCCTTCAATCAATACTTTGAAAGTTTTGCCAACATCCCGGCTATTCAGCATATCGGAATGGCCGCGCTGCTTTTTAATGATTTCGTCCAATCTTCTTTTCTTGACTTCAAGCGGAACATCATCTTTGAATTTTTTTTCAGCAAGCGTACCGGGTCTTTCTGAGTAATAGAACATGTACGCAAAGTCAAATTGGACCTCATCCATTAAGGTTAACGTATCTTGGTGTTCTTCCTCTGTTTCGCTACAAAACCCAATAATCATATCAGAAGATAGACCACAATCTTCACCGATGATTTCGCGGATTTTGTTCACCTTTTCCAAATACCACTCCCGTGTATATCCACGGTTCATCATCTCCAAAATCCTGGAATTCCCACTTTGGATAGGCAGGTGGATATTGTTGCAGATGTTTTCGTATTTCGCCATTGTGTACATGACATCTTCGGTAATGTCTTTCGGATGGGAGGTAGAAAAGCGGATGCGCAAATCTGGGCTTACGTTTGCGACCCTTTCCAACAGATTGGCAAAATTGATTATGGGTGCATCTTCTTTTTTCTCCAAACGGGCTTTGTTGTTTTCGATTTCGCTCCACTTATACGAATCAACATTTTGACCCAGTAAGGTAACTTCACGATATCCTTTGGCAAATAAATCTTCAGCTTCCTTTACAATAGAATTCGGATCACGGCTTCTCTCCCGACCACGGGTAAAGGGGACAACACAGAATGTGCACATGTTGTCGCACCCGCGCATAATAGAGATAAACGCAGTTACACCATTTGAATTCAAGCGAACCGGGCTAATGTCTGCGTATGTTTCCTCACGGGATAAAAACGTGTTTACAGCTTTTTGCCCGTCATCCACTTTCGCGATCAATTGAGGCAGATCGCGGTAAGCATCCGGGCCGGCCACCAAATCAACAATTTTCTCCTCTTCTAGTAGCTTGGATTTAAGGCGTTCGGCCATACAGCCCAGCACGCCCACCAACAATTCGGGGTTTTTCTTTTTAAAACCATTGATGTGCATCAACCTGTTTCGAACTGTTTGTTCTGCTTTTTCGCGAATGGAACACGTATTTAAGAATACAACATCCGCGTTTTCGATGGTAGAAGTAGTATCGAAACCGGCCTCATTGAGAATGGAAGCCACAATTTCGCTATCAGAGAAGTTCATCTGACAGCCATAGCTTTCGATGTATAATTTCCGGTTTTTACCCGTATGTTGGTCTTTTGAAATATGCGCAACTTCACAATTCTCAGCGTGCTGATCGATAAGGCCTATATCCTCTATTAAATTCTCCATTTCCCTTAAATTCAGATCGCAAAAATACAACTTTTAGTCTATTGGAGTGACATCTTGTCAGCATAAAGTTCAAGGATTTTACATCCCGTTAATAGCGAATAGGACTTATTTTGTAGGTTTAATAAAAAATACAATCAAAAATGGCATTAATAATAACTGTACGGGGCCATGCACCCAGGTTTGGACACAATTGCTTTCTGGCCGACAATGCAACCGTAGTAGGGGAAGTAACGATGGGAGACAATTGCACAGTTTGGTTCAATGCTGTTGTTCGTGGCGATGTTCATAGTATCACCATTGGGAACAATACCAATATCCAGGATGGCGCTGTAATTCATTGCACCTATCAGAAAGCAAAAACTTTTATTGGCAACAACGTATCCGTTGCACACAATGCCATTGTTCATGGCTGTACGATTGGTGACAATGTATTGATTGGCATGGGTGCCATTATTATGGATGATGCGGTGATCGGATCAGGGTCGGTCATTGCTGCGGGCGCGGTTGTTTTGCCAAAAACAGAAGTGGCACCCGGGAGTATTTATGCAGGCACGCCAGCCAAATTTATCAAAGAAGTTGGGGAAGAAATGAAGGCCGTAATCATCCGTACAGCCAAAAACTATCCGATGTATGCCGATTGGTATAAATAATTTTTTTTAAATTGAATTACAACGCGATTAAAATCAATAGTGTCAATAGTTTCATGAGAGCATTTATAATTTTATTAATCCTAGTGGCGCAGGTAAGCTGTTCGGACGAAGATTTGGATATTCATGCATTTGAAGATGATAGTCGAATAACGACACTGAATGGAACATGGAAAGTTGTTTCTTTTGAGGATTTCAGTACGATGGAAGTACAGTATCCCACTGAAGAAAATTCTTGGGGGGAGGAAATTGTTATTACGTTTGATGATACGAAAAGCCCGAATGAATTATCAGGAAGTAATACAACAAATCAAATTTCTGCCGAGTTTGACTATCTTGGGGAAAGGCAAATTGTAGTTGGCATTATCATATCAACTCAAATTGCACAACCTGAATGGGCGGATAAATTTACCGAAGCAATGGGTGATAGTGATTTAGCATTTAAAATAAATTCTAAATCACTTCGAATCTATTATGAGAACAATACCAAAAGTGTGACTTTTATTAAAGTATAAAAATTACCGACTCGGCACCGGCATAACTATCTGACTTAGTGAACCATCTGTTCCAACTGCTTGCACAGCAAAGAAGTAGTTATCTTTCGAATATGGAAGTTCAGCGGAATTGCCTTCCACAAATATTTTCTGTGACCAAAAGGGCTCATAGGTTTCGCGGAAGAGGATGTTATAACCTTTTACAGTTGGTCCAAAGGCAGGAGCTTCCCACGTGAGGTTAGTAATGTTTCCTAAGTTGATTTTCATCTTCACATTCGTGGGAGTCGCAGGGGCTTTTGCCAGAATTGACATGGCCACTAAATTCATACGTGCAACATTTGCTGTGTATTCATAATCCACAAACTCGGGCAAGTCGCCATACTTCATTCCATTTTCGGTGCGAAGGTCTTGATGTTGATGCATAAAGTTTTCGTTGAACTCCGTAAACCGCACCGCTCTGAAACCGAGTTGATTAAACGGAGTATGATCGCCCCCGCGTAAAAACCGATCGGGACGAGCATTTAATGTTGCTGTAAAACCATTCAGATAAGGTTCACTCACTTCTTTGATGTAACGCGCAAGTTGGCGGGAAGGACTAT
>JBGTGG010000457.1:0-3224 GCA_041746855.1 Cyclobacteriaceae bacterium
TTAGAAGGATGCAGTCTGCTTCAGCTCGTATGCAGCGCCTCATTGAAGATTTGCTTGCATTTTCAAGACTCAATACAGCGGGAAGAAAATTTGAAAATACAGATCTCAATCAAATCGTAAAACAAGTAGAAAGCGAACTCAGAGAAACTATCATCGAAAAAAAGGCAATCATAGAGACAACTGAACTTTGTGAAGCCTACATCATTCCATTTCAATTTCGTCAACTGGTTCATAATCTTATAGGCAACGCACTTAAGTTTTCAAAGCCAGAAGTACCACCTCATATTAAGATAGAAAGCATTAATATTATTTGTAGCGAGGAAAACGACAAGAAACTTATTCCTAATAAAGAGTATTGCCATGTTTCAATAAAAGATAACGGCATTGGATTCGAGACACACTTTAACACACGTATCTTTGAGGTTTTTCAAAGGCTTCATGGCAAGGATCAATATGCTGGCACTGGTATTGGCTTGGCCATTGTAAAAAAGATTGTTGAAAATCATAATGGACACATCTTCGCCTCAAGCGAACTGAATGAATGGTCAAGTTTTGATATATACATTCCTGTTAATCCAGACAATTAAGTAATCTATCATCTTTCCTGAACAAGACAAGTATTTAATCGAGTTTCCTAAACACACCAATGACCTGTTGATTTTTCTCTACATCTCGGGGAATGTTTTTTCAATTTGCTTTCAAATGAATTTCAAGGAAGGTGTCATTCAGTTTGATCCTACCTGTTATGTCTCTTGCAATCACAGCGCCCATTGATGGCACGAATATCGACACATTAACATAGTAACTGACTTGTTTGTATAACTGATGTACGGGAGATTGCTTGTACTGATGTACTGATTGCTAGTAGAAGTATTTGGAAAACTTCTGAGGGGCGAGTCTGTCTAAAATGATTATAAGCTAGAAGATAATCCGAAGTCAATAGCTTAATATCTAGAAATAAAAATCGCGCACATTTTAAAATAAAAGATGCTATGAACACGAAAGAAAAAATGCCGATGCCAGGTGCAAAGAGAGCAAACCAAAACCAGACGAATGGTGGTAGAGAAAAAAGCCCGATGGTATTACCAAACGTAGAAGAAGTATTAGCAGATACTGGAAAAAAGACGGTGCACAAAACTATACCAGAAAAATCTAAAAACATGAAACACAGTGTTAAAAGTCTCATTGGTTTCACCATGGGTGCAAGTGATGGTGAAATGGGAAAAGTAAAAGAGCTTTATTTTGATGATGACACATGGGTAGTTCGCTATCTGATTGTTGACACTGGCAATTGGCTATCCGGACGAGTAGTACTTATTTCTACGCAAGCCATTGTAAATACTGATTGGGAAAATAAAATATTTTCAGTTAATCTCACTAAGGAGCAAATCAAAAACAGTCCGGACATAAATACTGAACTTCCTGTTTCAAGACAGGAAGAAATTAAACTACTCAAATTTTATCCTTGGGTTGGGTATTGGGGTGGTGGTTATTATGGAAGCCCCAATGATGTGTTAGCCGTTAGTCCTGGCCCAATGGTAATGGGGTTGCCAAGAACCAATCTCACCGAACAAGAAACTGAGCAAGAACAAAATGCTGATAAGCATTTACGCAGCACGAGCAACGTAACAGGTTATACCATTGGCGCAACGGATGGCGAAATTGGAGATGTTGAAGATTTTATTCTTGACGAAACCAACTGGGAGATTGATTTTCTGTTGATTGATACAGGTAAGTGGCTGCCTGGTAAAAAAGTACTGATCTCCCCCAAGTTGATCAATGAAATTGATTGGGAGAATGCTGCCGTAAGCGTTGAGACTTCAGCAGCGTTTATAAAAGATAGCCCTAAGTATGATCCAGCACAATTGATACATGTGGTTGAGCATGATAATCTTCAGGAACATTATGCGCAATTAACATCCCATCGCTAATGGAAACCATTTTCAATGAGGGAATAATGCATTTCAGAGAAACTGAATTTCTTCCGTCTTGTAAGTTTCCTATGGGTAGGATTTCGCACAACCACTAACGAAGTACAGCCGAAAACCGACTTGTATAATTTAACTTAAATAGAAAGAGGATGAAAAATAAAAAAGAACAAGTAGACCATGATGCGGATATTACAAAAGAGGATCTGCTAGCAATAGGAAATAAAGCACAAAATCTGCGCTCGGATGATGGCGATGACGCTGCACTTGTGGATCGAGCTGAAAAAGTGGATTTCGAAGGTAAAGACTTGGACGTACCAGGAAGAACTTTACCTGAAAATAGAAAGAACAAGTCCTTAAAAGACGAAGAAAATCAACTATACAGCCAGGGCGGTGAGGATAACGAAAATCTGGAACAGGATTCGAATCAATTGCCCGCTTAACAAATTGCAAAGACTACAGTCTGATTGCCGATCAAGACTGAAAAATAAAATTAGTCTTAAATAAATCACAGTACAGGCAGAGCATAATTAATTCATTTCTAAACTAAAATATCATGTCTATTCAAACAGTCAATCCAAACACAAATAAAACGGTAAAGTCATTCGAAGAAATGACAGAGAAGGCAGTGGATGCCAAAGTAGCGAAAGCGCAAGTAGCTTTTACCGAATGGAAGGAAACCAGTTACCAACAACGCGCTGATCTTCTACATAAAGTAGCAACCCTCATGCGGATTAAAAAATCTGAACTCGCAAAAACGATCACATTAGAAATGGGAAAACTCCTCGCGCAAGCGGAAGGCGAAATTGACTTGAGTGCCGATATTCTTGATTACTATGCCGATCATGGCGAAACGTTTCTTGCCGATAAAGTGCTTGACCCGGAATATGGAACGGCAATAATTCGCAACAGTCCCATTGGTGTATTGTTGGGTGTGATGCCTTGGAATTTTCCTTACTATCAAGTGGCTCGCTTTGCAGCGCCCAACATTATGGTGGGCAATACTATTTTGCTTAAGCATGCCTCCATCGTTCCACAATGTGCGGCTGCTATTGAAGAACTCTTCGAAGAAGCAGAAGCGCCTGAAGGATTGTATACCAATTTATTCATCTCGGGCAAACATGCATCTTCATTGGTTGCTGATAAAAGAATTAAGGGAGTTTCCTTAACGGGAAGCGAAGAGGCTGGTGCAAGTATTGCCTCGGAAGCCGGTAAACATTTGAAAAAAGTAGTGCTGGAGCTAGGTGGTAATGATGTGTTCATTATACTGGAAGATGCCGATATGGAAAAAACGGT
>JBGTGG010000458.1:0-15597 GCA_041746855.1 Cyclobacteriaceae bacterium
CAAAAAAGAGGATCATGAAACTTAAAATACTGAAAACAAAAAAAGATTACCAGACTACCTTAGAACGCTTCGAGGAAATTTTCCAGGCAAAACCAGGATCTTCGGAAAGTGATGAAGCGGATATACTCTCTTTGTTATTAAGGGATTACGAAGAAAAACACTTTGTAATAGATGCACCTAATCCCTTGGAGGCTATCAAGTATAGAATGGAGTAACAAGGTTTGACCAATGGTGATTTGGCTGTGATACTCGGTTTCAAAAGTAGAGTAACAGACATATTCAAGAAGCATCGAAAGCTTAACCTTGCAATGGTTCGTAAACTCCACAGTCAATTGAATATTCCCCTTGAAACTTTGATTAAAGAATATTAGACTGAGAGAGCTAGGTAAAAGTTATATAATGGCGTGAGTTATGTTAACATTGCTTAGGATCCGAGCCTGCCTGCGCGTAGCCGCTTCGGCAAAGGCAGGCTTACCCAACCTTCGTTGGCCTAGGTTGGTTTTACCTAACTTTAGGTAAAAAAAATTACCTAAAGTTGTATAATACATAAATAGGTAAAAATCCTTACCTAATCTTAGGTAAAATATATTACCTAAACCTAGGTAAATTTGATTACCTAAACGTGTATAATCGTTGAGTTGTTTCGAACGAAGCAGTTTTAAAATCTTTCGTATGATTGATTATGTCAAAGAATCCGGAACATGAAAAGAATTCATAAAAGTTATAGCTGAAAGTAAAAGAATCATCGCTTCCATGAACAAATCTGTTAAAGGGTTGAAACAAGTTGATACAACTGGAGTGGTGCTTACAAACTCGCCCCCTCGAAAGAAGAACCCTGATAATTAGTTTATTGACAGGAATTGCTATTCAATTCAAATCTTAAAAATCAAAAACAATTGGATCGTTCGTAACTTGATAGTGACCATTCAATTGGCTTGCGTTAATATAATTAGTGCCATCTACTTTACGTTGGCCATAGGATTCATGGATATGGCCCATCACAACGTATTTGGGTTTCGTTACCATTAGTCTTTTTAGTAATTCAATACTTCCACAATGTTGTCCGTAAACATTCAAATCGAGTATACCTTTTGGTGGACCGTGCGAAACCAAAATGTCGATGTCGCTAGGCATTTTATCAAACCGTTCTTGGATATCTGAACCAGCTTTATAGTTAAAAGCCCAATTATGAAAATCAAGAGTAACAGGTGTTCCCCAAATTTTTATGCCTTCTATTTCTGTTCCTGATTCTTCGAGATAGATAACATTATCGGGAATGCATTTTCGCGCCAGCTCTGGATCTCGTTCAAAAAGGAAATCGTGGTTTCCGGCAATGAGTATTTTATATTCGAAATCTAAGTTGGCATACCAATCAAGAAATCTTCTTAACGCCATTTGTGTACCAAGCCCCGTGCAATCACCAGCATGAATAATCATGTCACCTTTTGGCAATATAATTTCTTCATGTTGTTCATGGGTATCACTGATACAGACGATCCTCATTTATATTTCTTGAGAAGTAAAGAAAAAACAATAACGCTGCCAATCTAAGAATAGACCAAGCAATAGTACCACATCGTTGAAAAAATTCCACTAAGAAATGCACAAGTCATTCTCACAGATTTCATAACTACTATACCTTTAGTATTATACTAAAAGTATACTGAAAAAGCTTCCTTTAAGAATATACACCGTGTTTAACTCTTCCCATAAGTTGAAACACTACCTCCATGCCATACATGTTGGTCATTAATTGTAGAGGAGTTTTTCCCTTTAGCGGAGCCAATTCAGAATGCAACCAATCGCTGAAAATTTTAGAGTCACCATTCCAAACATCGATACCGAAAGCACCTAGTTCAGCAAGTTTAAAAAGACTATCAGAAACTGAGCTGGAGAAGTTGTAACCGGTTGGTTTGTTTTGGAGTGACTTGGCACTTATGCCGAGGATAGATGATATCTCAGTACTGGAAAGTCGTAAGGATTTTCGAACTCGCTCACACTGCTTAGGAGTCAGTCCGTTTTTTATCAGCTCAAAAATTTTAAAATCATCTGCTTTTGAACGGATGCCCAATAGTTTTAGTGCTTCGCTTTTTCTACTAAACATTGTATCAAAATTTGGGTTGGTCATGACATTTTTTCAATTTGTGCTCTTTTGACAGCAACTATAATTTATGGAAATTTAACTCCAGAAGCTATTATAAATCCGATGTTATGAAAGAGCCTACACAAGTTACATACCATGAAGCATTGAAGAACTATTACCACAAAACCAAAGCTCACATTTTCCCGAATATTCTCTATAAAATAGAAGGGGAGTTGGACATTATTCAAAAATATGACCAACTGAAAAGTCCGGTAGTTAAAAAGGATGACGCTCTAGAAAAGCTTATTTTGATAATTTTTGTCCAGACAATCCGGGCAATCGTCATTACCCTGCTTTTCATTTTTGTGCTGAATGAAGTTTTAAAATTGGATGTCGATTTTTCAATCAAGAACATTTTGCTAATTGGTATTCTAATAATGGCTTGGAAAGTGGAGTTTCGGTTCATTAAACTTAAAAGTGAGCAATCCTAATGTCAAAGGGAGACTTATATTTCTTAGGAGATATCCATGGTGATTTAGAGTGGCTTTCTTGGGCCATTGATCAGAAAGATATTAAAGATTCTGTCATCATACAGGTTGGTGATTTTGGTCTCGGCTTTTTGAAAAATGAAGAAGCTAGATTATCTAATCTCAATGAGATCTGTTCTTCAAACAATGTTTTAATCTATGCTATTCGGGGAAACCACGATAATCCAGCAGCATTCGATTCAGGAGATACCTATTCAAATTTGAAATTTTTGAAAGACTATTCGGTTTTGAATTTATATGGCCAGAATATATTGTTGGTAGGGGGATCCATTTCAATTGACCGAACCCACAGAACCGAAAATGTTAGTTACTGGAATGAAGAGAAATTTTGTTTTGATGCTGCCAAGCTTGATGGTTGCTTAAGGGATATTAAGGAAATAGATATCGTTGTGACCCACTCATCTCCGGAAGGAACCTATCCGTATGATTTTGACCTAATAGTCCATGCTTGGATGGAAATTGACAAGCCTTTACATAACGATTTAGTTGTAGACCGTAATGCACATACCAAGTTACTGGATAGTTTAATTTCTATTAACTTAAAACCTTCCCATTGGTACTATGGACATTTCCATAAATCCAGACATACAGAGTACATGGACATTGGGTTTAAACTATTGGATATTAATGAACTTCATAAGCATACTGCGTTTTCTTAGATATCCTCTAAGTAGTAGTTGTCCATCTACAATTATACTCATTCCTTGTTTTGGTTATCTGTCCGACAATTTGTTTCTTCTATCATTATTATTTCACCGCCCTTCAAAGGATGGTATGATGGCATGTACTTCACGTAACCATATAGCTGTAGTTCTTTAAGCACCTTATGATATGTTGCCTTTGAGCGAATTCGGCAAGCTTTCATCAGTATTCTTCTGGAGACTCTATACGAATGCTGAAATTTGCATGCGATCCAGCTATGACATAGGGCAATAGTTAAAGAAACATGGATAGGTTTCAGACGGTTATCCAAAGCCATGCGGTTGATCAGATGCTTTAGTTGATCCTGCCCATCCATCACCATCTCATTTTGAAGATTGACTGTTTAAAAGCCGAGCAATTTCATCATAGCGGTAGAATACAATGCCTCCAACCTTTGTAAAAGACAATGTTCTATTCACCCTTAGGTTTTGCAACGTCCCAGGAGATATGCTTAGCATCTTCCGAACTTCTGATGACCTCATCCATTGTTTAGCTGGCTGTCCTGATGATTCTTTTAGGATTGATTTTATTTCTTCTAAAAGTGTGATCCTAAAAGACTCCAAGTCTCCGACTGTAATAAGTTGATTCCTGAAAATGCCTGAACCATTTCCACTATCAGTTGATTTCCTTTCTAGCATACTTCATCAATTTTATTTTGAACTAAAATGACACAGCAAAGCCACAATACTGGTTCAGTATTAGAGCAAGCCCAACTTTTTCAATGTGCAACATCCGCAATTCAGTTATTCACAATTCTCCCAGAATAGGGATAGAATTATTTTTGTAAGGTGGGGAAGGTATTTGTTAAAAATTCACAACTTCGTACCAAGTTGGGGTGAATTTAGTATTAGAAAGTCAGTAGTTCAACATTGAGGTGCATCAACCAACTTTGATTAAATTGATATAGTAGATTTTCTTTTAGGTTGAGTACAGAAATTTACCAATCTTAAAATAAGCTCACTAATTAAGAAATCCATGTAAAGCTTCTATAAATAAGCCAATATCTTTCTCTCAGGCATTTTCTTAAATGATGCTTAGAGAATAGTTGGAAAGTGTCTATTGGCCAGGGCTATAAGTTTCTTTTGAGCCAACCTTCATTAGGCACAATTATTTGACTCTGATTTCAATCGTTGCATGCGTCATTGAATGCCATTACCGGGTAAGCTCATAATGTAATGTCTAAGCTTTCGAAGCGATAATTTAGCAAGAACTTTAATCAATATCCGCAAAGGGAAATCAAGATACAGTCTTGATAAGATGCTAGGTTTATAGTGTACATCCACAGTCATCTTCACCCGGCTAGCTGCTAATCTTTCCATCGTATAGAAGACCGTGATTGGTGATAGCCACTTGATACTACTAGTTTTCTCTGCGTATTCAATTAAACCTTCTTTTATTTTCTGTGAGGTTACTTCAAAATTCATACTCATGGCTGGCATGACACACAAATGACTTGACCCAATTCTACTTAGTTCCTTTTTTTCCACCACCACATTTTTCAGACCCAAGATCCAATGAGGTTTCAAAGATGCGTTCGTTGCTATCCCATGAACCACTTTGAGCGTGCTTTCAATAATTTGTGAAGCCGAAACTGGGTTCCTATATTTTTCTATTGACTTCTGTTCGGATAGCTCTGCAAACCCAGACCTTAATTTGGCCAAAGGAAAAAAAGTATAGTGCACCTCCCCAATGCCCTCATAGCTTTCTTTACCATTCGACATAGACCGGAGGGATTGAAATTTGGTGGAATTTGAATGAAGAAAGGGTAACGTGAGTAATAAGTAATCTTTTTCTGAAATGCTGTTTTTAAGTAATCGATGAGCCATCGTGACATCTGGTCCAAACAATTTTTTGTGTCCATAAATATCCCGAATGATAATATGTCCATAGTGCGTCACGAATTTTAGGGACAGCTTATCTGTACTACTACAGGCTCCACATTGGCAAATTCTTCTTTCTTCGTAAAGTTTTAAATGCCGATGGAACTCCAAAAACATAATTTCTGCTTGTTGCAAAATCTCATCGGCAATAGGGGCATCACCAAGGCGATAGAAAAGCACTGCATCACCCTCAAGTTCGGATACTTCCAGATTAATACTATTCGATTCAATAATTATTTCAAGCAGCTCAGAAATGATATGCGTGCTATGGTCAATTTCAACTTCATTGATAAATTTCGTAAAACCTGAAATATCAGGAATAAAGATTAAGGCAGGTTGTACATCAGTTGACTTGCTCATTCAGGCTGTGCGCCAAGCGCATTCATTTAAAGTTTTTCAAATCATCAGTCCAATCATAATCATTAAATACTAAAGTAAAGGATGAGAAATCGCCCCCAAGATATTTTGCGATGGTTTGTTTTATTCCATTTTCCCCACCAAAGTCAGCCTTAAACCACTGCATGATTTTAGTAACGTGAAGCACCCGACTATCTGAATCGATGGTTGTATCGGTTTCAAGAAAGGATCGTGCTGCCATGTCAAGTTGGGCATTCAGGTCGTTATAAGTGTAGAATGCAATAGGAGGACAACTTTTAGCTCCGCAGTTCAATGCAAAGTGGATGCGGTAATCAATTTTATCTACTGCCAATCTTTTGATTGTTGTTGACGGTAAGAACTGTGGTAAATAGCCCAGGCTATACTTCCAACGGTACTTACGCAAGATGCCGTGCTCTACATCATCCAAACTAAAGGAGGCGTCAGCAAAATCAATTGATTGATCTGTATAAATTACGTCTTTGCTTTTCTTTTCTCGTATAGCGAGAATTTGATAGTATGCATTGTAAATATTTATCCAAAAGGCTTTGCGCGCGTCATCGTTGACCAAACCATTCCATACCTCCTCTACATTGTAACCAGCCAACGCTTTTTGTTCTAAGTTTATTGGCTTATCCACTTTAACATTGTAAAGCAGCTGTTCGGATAGTGTTATCAGCTCCTTGTTTATTGTCTTGCCATCGGGGCTCCGCAATTTGGAAGCGCCAATTGCCCAAACCAGTACAAGAAGAGCGAGCAACCCGATTAATATCACCACTATTTTCATATTATACTTTAGTAAGCGTGTCCCTATATATGATAGTTGAGTGAGCCACACCAAAATTTTTATCAACCAAGTGCAAAAGATTCAATTCCTGCAACCCTACTTTAATTAAAGCTTGATGGTGGGTACAATGCTCCTGACAATAGGCCAATTCTCTGTATAAAGACGATACCAAAACCTCAGCTTTACTTTCAGTTGAGGAGAGATTAGTAACCAATGTCATCATTTTATTATTCTTAACCGTCTGTAATTGGAGTTTAATTTTGTAGAGACTGTCCCATGCTGCCTTCACATCTGTTTCAAGGTTCACATCCCTGTTTCTGTTATCGTAGTTCACCTCGCTATCTTCAATCCCATCCAATAAGGATATATAGAATTCGACAATATGTCTAATATGTTGGCCGAGCGTTCCATCACTTAGCGTCTTTATCTGTCTACTAAAATCTTTATTGTCTAACTTCAGTAGAAGAGTTTGCAATTCGGTAAGCCTGTCAGTGGAAGAATCTATCATTTCCTTATCGGTCTTTTGAATGGCTAAGAAATAGAATTGCGATTACACCAAATCCAACTCCAGTAAGTGCAGGCGGTAGCATTTTATTTATGATTCCAAAAGACAGCATCACAATACTCAGCACTATTAATATTAACATGGCTGCATTCTTAACGTGTTTCATTTCTTATGTTTATTATTTTGCGATAGTGAGAAAAGAACATTAGCAACATTTAATGAGACATGTTGCTAATGTTAATCTATAAATCTATTGTACTTGATATTCCGCAATTATGGTTACTTCAACGGTCTTGGCAACATTAGTTGAGGGCTTTCCATCTTTGAAAGCAATGCCATGATCGGCCAATGTCACGTTAAATTTGCTTTTTACCTCAATGGTTTTGCCCTTTACGGTGATAGTACCCTTTTCACTATGCTGCTTTGCGACTTCTTTGATGGTGAGCTCACCAGTAATCGAAGCATCGTACGTCCCATCTTTTTCAAAATTGATCTCTGTCAAATTAGTGATCTTTCCCACAAATTTCGCTTTTGGATACTTCTTAGTATCTAAAAAATCCTTTGAATTAAAATGCTTTTGCATAAGCGCTTTTTCAAATTCAAAACTTTGCATGGGTACAGAGAAGACTACGTCACCAGTAGAACTGTCTATGGTACTCACAGTTTTATAATTATTCGCTTCAATGTCCTCTGCCGGTGTGGTGGAGAAGAACTTGACACTGGTCTTGGTGCTCACCAATTTACCAACGATGGGGCTAAAGGCTGCAAGCGCTAATGTGGCAATTGCAACGACAGATAATACTACTTTTTTCATTGTTGTTAATTTCATTGTTGTTAATTTTAGTTTGTTCATTATTTATTTTGATGATATGATTTTACTTTTTTCCATGATTACATGCTCATACATACCGAGGTCATCATCATACGATGCACCGGATCTAATGACTCCTTTAATACTTATATGATCACCTATTTTTAAACTCAACACAGCATCGTTGGTTTCTGGAGTAAACGTGCAGCTAACTCCGGCCTTATCATTTTCTCCTTTAAGGAGCACTACTTTTTGGTGATTAAAATCCTCTGTAATAGAAAACACGTTTCCAGACACCTCCAGAATTTTGGACTCTCCTTCTTCATCCAGGTATTTTTCGTTTGCTTTATCAGCATCCTCAAGATATTCGTTTACAATGGCTGTTGCCATGTAACTAAAATCAGAAGCGGTCGACTGAACGTCCCGATGGGGCATGTTGAAAAGGTAGGTTCCTACGCCAACGGCAGTAAGAATAACGACTGCGGTAACAATCAATAGTGGTTTTAGGATTTTTTTCTTGTTCATAATCATTCAGGTTAGTTGAGGCAAGCCTCAATTTGCTTATTTGCTTAACTGAATGAATAGACGGGGAGGGGACTACTTCCTGACAAGAAATAGAAATTATTTTTTCAGTTGATCTACAATCTTCTTCTTCGTGTCCTCAGAAAGCTTTTCAGTGCTATCGGAAGAGGGACTTCGATGAAAATTTTCCATCATCTTGTCGATGATACCAGATTGGGACTGATAGGCATTGCATGCCTTGCACATGGATGTATGGAGGTTTAGTTGAAACCCTTCAATAGCAGTAAGTGGAGCCACCTGCTTTTTCTCTATCAACTCTGTCGCTTTTTTACACGACAGCATGAATCTATTCATTAGTTTTCTCATCATCACAATTTTTCAAACCAACCTGCTTCAAGGCATTTCTTTAGAAGTAATTTGGCGCGGTGAATAACCTGCCAATAATTGGACGTTGTAATGTTAAGTTCCTGACAAATTTGAGATGTATTTTTTTCAAATAAATATTTTGATGAAATAGCGATACGCCAATCTGTGGGTAAATCATCCATACAATTAGCAAACACGCCTTCGAATGAAGGATCGTCCATTAAGTTTTCTTCCTGTTGCCACAGCACTTCAAGACCATTGGCCTTCCAATTGTCATTATGATCGAACAGGGATTCAGTTACCTGATACGTGGCTTGGTTTTCACTCGAATCAAGCCGTTCCATCCTGGTGGATGCTTTTCTATAGTAGTCAATTATTTTATTGTTAAGAATGGTGAAAAGCCAGGTCTTAGGGTTGCTCTTTCCTCCAAAAGAATCATACGATTTTAAGGCAGATAGAAATGTATCCTGAACCAAATCCTCGGCTTGTTCCTTATTGGATGTTTTATGGTGAGCCCAGGAGTAGAGCGTGTCACCATAATCGTTTACCCAAGCCATTACATTGCTAGCCGGGTCTATCTTCCAATGAGAATCCATATCCATACTACATATCCATACTATTCGTACTGAAATATACAGATTGTGATTCAATTAAGTGCTGTTCTGCCATGTTATGGGAATTTGATAGTATACACTACTATTAAAAAGTACCTTATGCGAGGAGAAGGCGAATTCAGCGCATTCCTATGCGATATATATTTTAAAAAATATTGTCAGGATAAATGAAGGAGCTCGTCTAATCACTGTGTAATAGCCCAAAAGCTATTCTACCCTACAAAAATGTACGATGTATTTACTTTAATTAAAACCGATATAGATGAAAAAATTTGATGCAATAATTATAGGCACGGGGCAGGCTGGCCCATCACTAGCCGCAAGGCTCGCAGCTGAAGGCAAGAAGACTGCCATCATCGAAAGAAAATTATTTGGAGGCACATGCGTGAACAACGGGTGCACTCCCACCAAAGCATTAGTGGCAAGTGCCCGGACTGCACACATGGCCAGGCGTGCTTCAGAATATGGAGTTACCATTGGTGGCAATGTGACTGTTGACATGAAAGCAGTAAAGTCCCGTAAGGATGGAATTGTAAATCAATCGACAACTGGTGTTGAGAAATGGTTGAAGGGTACCAAAAACTTAACAGTTTTTGAAGGGCATGCCCGCTTTGAAAGTGCTAATACCGTAAGCGTAGGGGAAGAGTTATTAAAGGCTGACCAAATTTTTATTAACGTAGGAGGTAGGGCAATCGAGCCAGAGGGCTTTCAGGATGTGAAATATTTCACCAATAGCACCATCATGAATGTGGATTTCGTACCAGAACATTTAATTATTGTTGGTGGCAGCTACATCGGACTGGAATTTGGTCAGATGTACCGGAGGTTTGGCAGTAAGGTGACGATCATTGACAGAGGTTCCAGATTAATTCGAAGAGAAGATGAAGATGTGTCTGAAGAAATAAAAAGAATTCTTGTTGCAGAAGGTATCAACTTTCGTTTTAACGCCAATTGCTTAAGCGGTGAAATGGAAGGAGACCAAATCAAGATCAACGTAGACTGCAACAATGGTGATTCGAAAGTTGTGGGCAGCCATCTATTGTTGGCCACAGGTCGACAGCCCAATACAGATGATTTAGGTTTGGAGAAAGCGGGAGTTAAAATAGACGAACGGGGGTTTATACATGTTGATGACCAATTAAGGACAAACATTCCCGGCATTTGGGCACTAGGAGATTGTAATGGAAAAGGAGCTTTCACCCATACTGCCTATAACGACTTTGAGATTGTCGCTGCCAATTTGTTTGATAATGATCCACGTAAAGTGTCGGATAGAATAATGTGCTATGGTTTATACATTGATCCAGCCCTTGGAAGGGTTGGGATGACCGAAAATGAGGTAAGAAAATCAGGAAGGAAAGCGTTGATAGCCACTCGCCCGATGAGTCGTATTGCACGCGCCAAAGAAAAAGGAGAAACCAATGGTTTTATGAAAATTCTGGTGGACGCAGAAACAAAAAAGATATTGGGCGCCAGCATTTTGGGGATCGAAGGCGATGAAATCATCCATTCGATTTTAGATATTATGTATGCAGACGTGCCTTACACAGTGATCCAACGCGCTGTACATATTCACCCCACGGTGTCTGAACTTATACCCACCACGCTGGCTGAATTGAAACCATTGGTTTAGTTGAGTGCAGTGGTGTGTGTTGTGGTAGACGGAAGCTTTAAATAGCCTGGGGCTCTGGATTATTGCAAGCTAAGCTCAAAAAAAAATAAAATAATTTCAGCTAGCTGTCAGGAAACGACATAGATGGAGTCTAATCAAGTGAACGATAATTAATAACCTTAAAAACAAAATACTATGAACACAAAAATCAGAAAGTCCTTAGTTACTGGAGTAATCGCAACGATTGTTATGACCTTGGTAATGATTACTGCGCCTTTGATGGGAATGCCAAAAATGAATCCGGCTGTCATGCTTTCGAGTATGATGGGTGTTTCTGTAACTGTTGGATGGATTATGCACTTTATGATAGGGATCGCCTTTGCGGTAGCATACGTTTTTGCGTTTTATCCTTTGGTGAAAATTTCAAACAAAATATTAAAAGGAGTGCTTTTCGGAATAGTGGTTTTCATCTTCGCTCAAATAGCCATGTTTATGATGAGCCTAGTTTTCGGAGAGATGCCGGAACCGGAAGGTAGCATGGTGTTAATGATGGTCGGAAGTATTCTCGGTCATGTGGTTTACGGTATTGTAGTTTCATTAATGATTAAAGAGTGAAAGTCCGGGAATCATAATTTAAGTCAGTTGATTTCTGAAAATATCTCAGAGGAACCCCTTGGGGTCTCAAGTCGCTATTCAACAGGATAAAACGTTTGCTAATAAAGAATAACATGGAAGAGAATAAAAAGAAACTTAAGAAGCGGGAAAAGAAAAGACTAAAAGGCATCAAAAAGCTTGAAGACAAGCAATTAATGAAAGAATTGCAGGTAGACGAAACCAAATTGAAGAGCCTTAAGAAGAAATTGACAAAAGTTGAAGGTTACCCTGAGCGGGGAATAGAAACATGGTTCAGGCTTGCATCAAAAAATCTCTATACCCGCAGGCAGATCGTGGACACCAAATCCAATATTTTAATTACTATCAATGCCATCATCCTGTCTGTAGTGCTGGGAAGTTTATATCCGAGATTGGATGACGATCCACATTTATTGTGGGGGATAATACCCATGGTTTTAGCAAATCTAATTTCTATTACCTATGCCATTATCGCTACAAGACCCAAAATGGCAACAGGAGCTTTTACTAAACAGGATGTAGAAAGCAAAACTTCTGCTCTAATGACCTTTGATGATTTTTATAAAATGCCATTAAAGGATTATGAACATGCCGTAGAAGAGCTGATGCAAAACGGATCTTTTTTGTACAGAACAATTACCCGTGATATACATCGCTTGGGTATTGATTTGAGCATACGATATAGAAATATTCAAATTGCCTACAATGTGTTTTTAACAGGATTAATTATATCGGTCTTGGCATTTGGAGTTTGCCATATGATTTTCTAGTTGAGCTCGATACTTAAATAACAACTAAAAAAAACCTATGAAAGCATCAAACCTATTTATTAAAGCATTAGAGAACGAAGGAGTGGAATACATCTTTGGGATCCCCGGTGAGGAAAACCTAGACTTGTTGGACTCGTTAAGGGACTCAACCATTAAACTGGTGTTAACCCGCCATGAACAAGGAGCTGGTTTTATGGCCGCTACTTACGGAAGATTAACAGGTAAGCCCGGAGTATGTTTAGCAACACTTGGGCCCGGGGCAACCAATCTGGTAACACCCGCTGCGTATGCCCAATTGGGCGCCATGCCGATGATTGTAATAACAGGACAGAAGCCTATCAAAAAGAGCAAACAGGGACGCTTTCAAATTGTTGATATAGTTGATCTAATGCGTCCCATTACAAAGTTCACCAAGCAGATAGTCAATGGAAATAGTATTGCTTCATTAGTTCGGGAATCATTTCGCTTGGCTGTTGAAGAAAGGCCGGGCGCAGTTCATTTGGAGTTGCCTGAAGATATTGCAGCAGAAGAATGCGATGATCAGATATTTGAAGTGGTAGGACACCGTAGACCTGATGCGGATGAAGAAGCTATTCAAAAGGCAGTAGAAATGATTGAATCAGCAAAGATGCCTTTATTGCTGATTGGTGCTGGGGCAAATCGCAAAAACACCAGTAAAGAACTTACATATTTCGTTGAACAAACAGGAATTCCGTTTTTCAATACCCAAATGGGTAAAGGCGTGGTTGATGAAAGACATCCTCTATTCCTTGGAACAGCCGCTTTATCCGATTATGATTTTTTGCATTGCGCTATTAACAGGGCGGATTTAATCATCAACGTAGGACATGATGTGATTGAAAAGCCTCCATTCTTTATGCATGAAGGAGGAACAGAAGTGATTCACATCAATTTCTTTCCGGCTCAGGTTGATGCCGTATATTTTCCACAACACAATGTGGTTGGGGATATTCGCTCTTCAATTGAACATATTGGATCACATATCACCAACCAAAGCAATTGGGATTTTTCTTATTACAAAAAAATTAAGGCTGAAGTGGAAAGCCATCTATCCAAATATTCAAAGGATAGTCGCTTCCCTGTATTGCCACAAAGATTGGTTCATATCGTTCGTGAAGAACTGCCCGATGATGGTATCGTTACACTGGACAATGGCGTGTATAAAATTTGGTTTGCCAGGAATTACAAAAGCTATCAACGAAATTCTTTGTTGCTAGATAATGCCTTGGCAACTATGGGAGCAGGATTGCCTTCCGCTATGTTGGCGAAATTGATCAATCCGGATAAAAAAGTTATTGCCGTATGTGGTGACGGTGGTTTTATGATGAATTCACAAGAGCTTGAAACCGCTGTTCGTTTGGGCTTAAACCTTGTGGTGATAATCCTGAATGATAGCGCCTACGGCATGATCAAATGGAAACAGGAGGGGATGGGATTTGAGAATTTCGGACTCGATTATAAAAACCCTGATTTTGTGAAGTATGCTGAAAGCTATGGAGCATACGGCCATCGCCCAACAAGTGATGAAAACTTTAGGGAAGTATTATCCAAATGCTTGAATATGGAGGGTGTTCATGTAATTGATTTAGCCGTTGACTATTCATTAAATCATTCTATCCTTAATGTTTTGTTAAAAGAAAAAACCTGCATTCTATAAACAAGAAATTATGCTAAAAGTATTATCCCCATTCGACCAAAGCTTAATTAAAGAAATTCCTTTTGCGGGTAAAGAGGAGGTTGAAAAAGCATTAAGCACAGCCTACCGTTTATTTCAAAATCGATCCGAATGGATTCCTGCACACGAGCGGATTGCCATCCTGGAGAGAGTGATTGAAATTATGAAAACACGTGTGGAGGAGTTAACTAAAACAGCCGCCCAGGAAGGCGGAAAGCCCTACGTAGATTCAAAAGTAGAAGTGTTAAGAGCCATCAACGGGGTGAAGTTAGCTGCCGAACATATCAGCCAATTAAAGGGGGAACAAATCCCAATGGGATTAACCAAATCTTCGGAGAATAGATTGGCTTTTACAACGAGAGAACCTATCGGAGTTGTATCATCAATAAGCGCATTCAATCATCCGTTAAACCTAATTATTCATCAAACGGTAACAGCCACAGCTGCAGGGTGTCCGGTGATCATAAAGCCCGCGTTAACTACCCCTCTATCCTGCCTGGCTTTTATGGAAATATTAAAAGAGGCAGGCTTGCCTGAAGGGTGGTGTCAGGCAATTGTTTGTGAAAACGAAGCCGCAGAAAAACTGGTAGTGGATGAAAGAGTAAATTATTTCTCCTTTATCGGTTCCGCAAAAGTGGGCTGGTATTTACGGTCGAAATTGTCACCAGGAACACGGTGTGCACTGGAACATGGTGGAGCGGCTCCTGTTATTGTAGAAAAAGATGCTGACTTGGATGAACTGCTTCCTTCCTTATTAAAGGGAGGATTTTATCATGCAGGACAAGTCTGTGTCTCCGTTCAACGAGTGTTTGTTCACGAAAGTATTGCCAAGGATATTGCAAACAAGCTTGCTAAAGCTGCAACAAAACTGATTGTCGGGGATCCATTAAATGACAAGACCGAGGTCGGGCCACTCATTTTGCCAAAAGAAGTGGATCGAGTGGAACAATGGGTTAATGAAGCTGTTGCAGCAGGAACAGAAGTTCTGTGTGGTGGAAAGAGGATTTCTGATACCTGTTATGAGCCGACTGTATTATTCAATCCACCCGCTGATGCCAAGGTATCTACCTTAGAAATATTTGGTCCGGTGGTTTGCGTCTACTCCTATTCAGATAGAGAAAAAGCGATAGAGGTTGCTAACAGTTTGGATGTTCACTTTCAAGCTTCCGTTTTTACAAAAAACTTAGACGTTGCTTTAGATTGTGTTAAAAAGCTAAATGCTACCGCAGTAATGGTAAATGATCACACTGCCTTCCGTGTAGATTGGATGCCATTCGGAGGTAGGGATGCTTCTGGTATTGGAATGGGTGGCATCCCATATACTATGCACGAAATGACGCGCGAAAAACTAATGGTAATTAAAAGCAACCTTATTTAACCGAACTAATCATGAAAGTAAGAGAACAATTTATAGTACTATCTATAACTGTATTAATTGCAATTGCAGTAATCGCCATATTTTGGAAACCTGTTTTATGGAGCTTGCTTTTATTCGGACCCCTCATTCTTATAGGCATTGCTGATATACTACAGAAAAAGCAAACCATCAAAAATAATTTTCCGGTAATAGGCCATTTCCGCTACATGCTTGAAGCATTCCGCCCCGAGATCATGCAGTATTTCGTGGAAACAGATACGGAAGGAACTCCTATCAATCGGCAGTTTCGTTCTTTAATATATCAAAGGGCGAAGG
>JBGTGG010000459.1:0-6994 GCA_041746855.1 Cyclobacteriaceae bacterium
GGTGCCATCATCTATATTAAAGATGACTTAGGTAATTCATTTCAGTTAATGGAGAGTGAACCCGGTGTTTACCAATCAGAAGTTGGCCTACTAACTGGTCAAGCAGGAAGAAGTTATTCTTTGAACATTTTTATTGATGAAAAGGAATACACTTCAGCACCACAACTTATGAAGCCCACTGGGGAAATAGAGGAAATTCGATTTGAATTTGAGGCGGAAAGTTTGGCGGGGTACAGTGGAACGATGGATGATGCCTTTAATGTACGCGTGGATGCAAAAGGAATAACGGGTGCTGACAATTTATATAGGTGGCGATGGATTACCGTTTTTAAGGCTAAGACGTATCCCGAACTCAGGGTAATACTTACTCCCGGGGGAGACATTCCTGATCCCGAGCCGTGCAGTGGGTACATCTATACAGGTGGGCAGTTGGTTCAGGTGGGGGAATGTACATGTTGCTATTGTTGGTCATATGGGTACAGTCCCGGTGCGTTTGTATCGCAAATCAATATTGTGAATGGTGTTGAATTTAACGATATGTCCTTGGGAAAAATCCCCATTACACCGATGCATTATTATGATCGATACCACATTGCTGTTCAACAGTTGAGCCTTTCAAAAGAAGCATACGACTACTGGAATTTGATTTATAAGCAACAAGATGGTGCCACCAATTTGTTTCAACCAAATGCAATTAAAATAAAAGGAAATATAAAAAGCGTTACAAATCCAAATGAGGAAGTGCTTGGCTTTTTTGGAGTCTCCTCGGTAAGTGAACAAGCATTATTTATTCCTGAAAGTTTGATTCCATATGAGTTACCGGAAATCCCTATTGTTCCGTACTCATGTCCATCGTATTATTTATTCTCCACTACTGAAGAACCAATGTTTTGGTAATGCGCAATTTAATCATATTAGGAGTTTGTTTTTTGGTTCATATTTCTTTCCGGTCGGAAAGTTTGGATTTTAAATCAATCCTCAGTAAAGGTGAGATGGTCTTTATCTTCAATCAGCCTAAGTATTTTCCTGGTGATACTGCTTATTTTGCGGCTTCCCTAAAAGGCTTTCCATCGCAAATAACAAAAGGTAAGCGAGTTGTTGGACTTTCCTTAATTGATGCAAACAATGAAGTTAGACATTATAGCAGAACTCTATTCATAAATGGTTCTGGGCAAGGGCAATTGATTCTCCCTGCAGAATTACAATCGGGAGGATATTGGTTGGTCGCTACTGTTGAGGGCTTTATTCTAGAAGAGGATAATTCAGTTTTGTCTTTTAAAACGCGATTTATAATTTCCGGAGAATTTGATTACTCTCCTTTAATAGATCAGAGCATTGATTCCTTGGAGGTTAATTTACAGTATAATGCAGTTTCCTTCAAAAGCAGACAACCCATAAAAGTTACTTTTAAGTCTGATGCTGCAAAGCATGCTGATGGAATCACAATTTCAGTATTTAAGGAGTCCCTTTTTTTATCAGAAAATAATGTCCTGGATCCGTCAATACACAGACTTGTTGCAATGACAAGTAGCCGGGATTTGAGAATTGGAAAGCAGCTGAATCCTTATTTTTTTAAAGGGTCTGTTATTCTGGGGAACACGCAAAGGACAGTCCCCGACTCAACACAGATTGTTTTTTATTTGAACAATAGCGATTTTATTTTTCAGGTCTTTACAGATCGAAGTGGGAAATTTAGTTTCCCGCTATTTAAGGACTTTCCGGATGAAGAAATATTTTATGCTGTATTTATAAAAGGAGAACAGATAGACAGTGTTCAACTGGATCTAGATATTTTTGAATATAAGGGTGAACGTATTTCTGCCTTCCCAACAAAAAATCTCAATGCATATACACAATACTATAAGCAATTAAAACTGATTGAGGATTCTTATCTTTATTTTGCTCCTAGAGCCAAAAAAAATATCCTTCAGGATGTGGAGTGGTGGCCTGATGTTGATCATGAAGTGAATTTAGAAAGATTGGAACCTTTCAATACAATGATCGAAGTTTTTCAAAGTGTAATTCCATTGGTGAAATATAAAAAAATTGAAGGCGGGGATGGTATTCGTGTCTTCCTTAAAAGGATACAAGAATATGCAACGAAAGATCCGGTTTTAATAATTGATGGTATAATGACAGATAACATGAATTATTTTTTTGATTTGGATCCGCGTGGAGTTAAACGTGTTGGTATTTGCCGCACCCCTGAGAGATTGGCGCGTTATGGACGACTAGGTGAAAACGGTATTGTAGTAGTTGAAACTGTCGATGAGCAATTACCAGAAACAGCACGAACGGATAGGAGTTTGTTTATTACCGGTATAGCCAAAACTTTGACTTTTCAAAAGAACGCGATAAGTGCAGATTCAAGGATTCCGTTATTTAAATCGTGTTTGTATTGGAATCCCTGGTTGAAACCAAACGATATTGGAATTTATGAGTTTCTTTTTAGTACAGCTGATCATATTGGATATTTTATAATACAGATTACTTATATAGACGAGTATGGGCAAATTCATTTAAAAAATGAACGAATTTTGGTAACTCCTTGACTTTTAAAATTAAACTTATGAATTTGCTGTAACACAAAAATTCAACGCCACATCCAACCCGTTCACATCTTCAATTTTTTCAATAGGTTCAAACAATGAAATACCAACTTTCAAACATGTTGGTTTGCATAAACCTAATAACTTGTCATAATAGCCTTTTCCGTAACCAACACGGTGTCCGTGTTTATCTACCGCAAGCAAGGGGACAATAACCAAATCGATATCTTCTGGATGGGCGCGTTCACCAAATTGTGGTTCTTGTATTCCCCATTTATTTTCTTTCAATTGATCAGGGGATTCAAAATAAAAATTTTCAAGTTCTTGCGACTTGTAGTTTACCCTTGGAATGGAAAAACGAATCAGTGGTTTTTCTTTTTTTATCCGTTCAAGGATTGGCCAGATGTCCGGCTCCTTGTATTTTATCATTGGAAGGAAAACATGGATCACATTCACTCCGGTCAAGTCAATGCTGGTAAAAAAATTATCAACGAGTTTTTGATTTCGATCAGCATATTCTGTATCGGATAAAGCCAACCGTTTTTCCAGATAACTTGCACGAAGTTCTTTCTTAAGCATGGCTTAACACATTGAACTTAAAATCAAGCGGATCAAAAGACTTTAGTAATTTCTCAATGAACTGTGGATCTTCCTGGTAAAAATTTAGGAAGTTATCTGTTCGTTCTTGGAGGCCTCCATTAGGGAACAACTCATTTTTCACCGCTTCAATTTGCCTGAACCGATCTTCGTGCAATCGTTTCTCAGCACGAATCATTTTCTTTTCTATTTTCTCCAGGCTTGTTTGTGCACGCTTGGTTTCTGCTGCCAAAAATTTCTCTAATGTTGAGTCAATTTTTGTTGCCCTTTTTTGAAGCTGAGCGAATAGTTCGTTAACAATCCGCTGTTCTTCAGTAGTTGTTAAACTGTTCTTTGAAAATTTCAATACCCAATTTTTTTGTATTGTATTTTGATCTTCAAAAAAATCCGGGATAGATAAGCCCGTCTTTTCTAACTTTCGTTGTACTTCAGGTTTTACTACGAGCGCAAAGTTACGCGGCATCAACATCGGGAAAGGTGTGTCGAAATGTTCGAAGGTAGATTTCAGTTGCAGCCAATACACAATCTCTGCAGGGCCACCAATGTAGGCGAGGTTCGGTAATATTATTTCCTGATAAAGTGGACGGAGAATCACGTTCGGGCTAAATTTCTCCGGTTTGGTTTTAATCAGTTGTTGAAGTTCTTCTTTTGAAAATTTAATTTCTGTATCAACTACCTGATACGTATCCCCTTCCTTTTCAATTCTGGAACGCAATCCTTTTTCCAAATAAAAGAAATTAATCTCCCGCGCATTGACTTGTGTTTTGTAACCAAGATCATTTAATTCAGCAGAGGTCTCATCAACTAATTTTTGCGGTGAATGTTGTAAGAGGTCATCTTCAATAACGGGTATAAACAATTTTTTGAATTCAGGATGGTCAGCATCCATTACCACCAGTCCTTCGCTTCCAAACAAATCGTTTACATAACATCGAACAGCATCACTCAATGTACCGTGATTTAAATATGCTTTTTTGAAAATATCCGTATTGCCTGGTAGTTGATCTAGAATGCCAGCTATTCCTTTGGGATCGAAATGCCCCACGGCACCTTGCTGATCGGTTTCCCATGTATACTTTTCTCCATAAAGACGAAAATATTTTATCTCATCATAATCGTGGTCCTCAGACGCCATCCAATATACCGGCACAAAATTGTAATCTGGATATGCTTTTCTAAGTTCTTTACAGGTATTGATGACCGTTACAATTTTATAAATGAAATAGAGCGGACCGGTAAAAATATTGAGCTGATGCCCGGTTGTTATGGTAAATGTTTTTTTGTCTTTGAGCAGATCGATATTCGCTGCTACAACCCCGGATTTTTCAAGGTCTTGATATTGTGAGGTAAGTACTTCTGCTAAAACAGTTCGTGAACTTGCTGGAAAGGATTTACCTTTTTCACTGATCTGGTTTTTGAAGCTTTCAAGGACAGGAAAACGATTATAGAATTTTTGTAAAGAGTTATGCTGGCTGAGGTAGTCAAGAAAGAAAGAAGAGAAGGAATTGGTTTGCGAAAAGGAGAGTTTAGTGTTCTGCATTAGTCGAATAAATTTCTTTCTACGTCTTGAACGGGTTCGATTTCTTTAAGTTCGGCATTTAATTCGAGTGGCAATCTTTCTTATTCAACGACCCCTATCAAATCAAAAGCTGAAGCATCAGTAATTTTAACATTCACAAAGTCACCAATGCGTAAATAATCTTTTGACGAAATAATTACTTCATTATCAACCTCAGGCGAATCATATTCAGATCTTCCAATAAAGTCACCTCCTTCTTTCCGATCCACCAATACTTTATAAATCTTTCCTATCTTTTCCTGATTGAGTTCAAGGGAAATTCCCTCCTGAATTTCCATGATCGCATTCGCGCGTTGTTCTTTCACTTTTGGTGGCACATCATCTTTCATGCTGTGGGAATGCGTATCCTCTTCATGCGAATAGGTGAAAATTCCCAACCGATCGAACCGATTTTTCTCAACGAAATCTTTCAGGTCTTCAAAGTCTTCTTTTGTTTCACCCGGATGACCAGCAATCATGGTAGTACGAATCGCAATACCCGGAACTTTACTTCTGATTTCAGAAAGCAACGCTTCAGTTTTATCGCGTGTCGTTCCCCTGCGCATCAACTTCAACATATTGGTAGAGCTATGTTGCAAAGGAATATCCAGATAGTTGCAAATATTGGAACGCTCGGCCATCACATCAAGTGCATCCATCGGGAATCCTGTTGGGAATGCATAGTGCAGGCGAATCCAATCGATCCCTTCTACATCCGAAAGGCGTTGTAGCAGTTCGGCAAGGTTTCGCTTTTTATAAATGTCCAGTCCGTAGTATGTTGAATCTTGCGCGATCAATAATAATTCGCGTGTTCCCTTTTTGGCAAGATTGGTTGCTTCCAATACAAGTTCTTCCATCGGACGGGAAATATGTTTTCCACGCATCAGGGGAATTGCACAAAACGAACAGGGGCGATCACATCCTTCCGATATTTTCAAATAGGCATAGTGCGTGGGGTTGGTCAAGATTCGTTCGCCCACCAACTCACTTTTGTAATCGGCACGAAAAGTTTTTAATAAACGGGACAAATCACGGGTTCCGAACCAGGCATCAACATTGGGGATTTCTTTTTCGAGATCATCTTTGTAGCGCTCCGAAAGGCAGCCGGTTACATAAAGTTTGTCAATAACTCCCTCTTGCTTGGCATCGGCATACCGGAGAATGGTATCAATACTTTCTTGTTTGGCATTATCGATAAAACCGCAGGTGTTCACGACTACCACATTGGCATCGTCTTTCTGTGACTCATGCACCGCATCAATTCCATTGCCTTTCAGTTGTGTTAACAGCACTTCTGAATCGACCAGGTTTTTGGAGCATCCCAGCGTTACAATATTGACTTTGGTCGTACGGTTTCCTTTGGTTTTCAATCGCTTATCATTAAGTGTGCAAAAATACAGAAACGCCTTGCTTTTGCTTGCTCCATTAACATAAAAATCAAAAACAGGCTCCTAATTAAAAGAAAAAGCCCAAAATATGCTGTATGGCTTACAGGGTTGATGGGCATCGTATATCTTTACGGGCTTTAGCACATGACACAACGTATTCTTATTTGTATTTTCTGCCTACTGGTGATTGGCGGTTGTTTGGAAGACCCCGATTGCTATCAGCTCAACAATAATATTGTTGGGATCAGGTTCAAGAAGCTTTTCGACTTAAAAGCTGATACAGTGGCAATTTGGGATATTAAAACGGTTGGAACTGATAGTATTTTCTATGACACCACATTGGCCACCGGTGTTTATTTGCCTTTGGATTTTCTGAAAGGGGAAACCAATTTTGTTTTTAATACTTTCAATCAAGTTTCTCAAACTAAAGCACTGGATTTATCATATAGTTCTAAGAAGCAATTTGTTTCATTGGAGTGTGGGGTTCGTTATATCCTGGAAAATTTAAAAATTGCTAATCATAATTTTGATTCAGTACGCATTCTTTCAAGTGTACCGGGAAATTCAACTGCCACGACCAACATTGAAGTCTATCGCTGCCCACAACTGAATATTTTGAAGATTAAATTTCGTCAAGTTGTGGATGAAAAATCAGTGGCGGATACCGTTTCTTTGGAAGGGATTACTTCACCAGATTATGCATGGGGCATTTCATTTGCAGAACCTGATTCGGTGACACAAATAAGAATTCCACTCAATGATGGTGCGGATATAACAACGTATAATTTTGCGTTCACGGGCAAATCAAACACACTTCAACTCGGTTATAAACGGACAGAAGGACTTTTGTTTGATGTGTGTGGAAACCAGCAGTTCATTTCTGATCTCGACACGATTATGCA
>JBGTGG010000460.1:0-2139 GCA_041746855.1 Cyclobacteriaceae bacterium
TAAAAGAATAAGTCCGATGGTTCCTTCAATTCCTGTATTCGGTTCGAGGAATACATTATTAATGGAGAGCAGTAATGAAATGGTGAAGATTGTTCCAAAGGAAATGGTCTTGGCTTTTTTGATGTCCACCCGCATCCACAAATTTAAAAGCGGAACGACAACGGTTCCTCCCCCCAATCCGGTAAGTGCTGCCACCAACCCGGCTGCTGTTCCGGTGACGATCATTTTTCCTTTTGTGATTTTTTCTGCCAATACATTCGATAATTTTAGTTTTCGAAAAACCTGAACAACGATGGCGATCAGGTACACGATTATGAATGTTGAAAACATAGCTTTCGAATAGAAACTACTTTTTACGATCAATTCGAAAGCGAGGAAGGCAACCGCCATGGCTGTCACGCTAATCCAAACCGTTTCTTTTTTATAAAACCCTTGCTGACGAAGGGAGGTAAACACGTTGATCAATGATGACATCATCGTAGCAAAAACCGTATTGGCAATGGTAATACTCACAAAGTAAGATTCGGGAATGTTGTAGGCCTGCAAGGCGAATGGAATCACCGCCAACATAATGATGCCCGTTCCAATTCCCGAAAGTCCGGCTAGTAAACCGCCTATCAGGCCTGCCAACAACAATAGAATAAATTCGGTCACACCAATTTTTTAATTTGAAGATGAGATGATTTGCAAATTAGGGAATTGTGGTGATTTGAGGATTAGTTGGGTGCTATCTTAATCGACTCTCATTCTTGATATCGATTTGTTTAAATGTCGCTAATGCCTCAAAGGCAATCTGTCTTATGGAAGGAGGAACCGGATTTTCGAGAGCCTCACTTTGTCCCCATTTGTTAAGATTGAACCAACCTAACGAATTTTTACGCGTTAATTCGTGATAATCCTCCTTCAATCCTGAATCTACATGCGCTCCACCATCTGTGTTTGCAAGCTCTAATATCAATCGTCTTCTTGTGAAAATATTTCTTTTTTTATCAGCGATAATTTTCTTTCCATCCCACCAATTAGCCAAACCTACTTGTCTATTCTCGGAGTTGTCAAGTTTTGGAATGGCTCTCCACTTCCCATCACCTCCGTCACCTAATTTGGTGTTAACACTTAATAGTCCCCAATGACTTAGAATGTTGTTAGGACTATATTTTGTCCCGGTGTCAATAAACGATACATGATCAAGTTTAAGTTGTCTAATTAGTGATTTGCTGTTATTAGTATTATGATAGATGATTCTAAGTTTGACAGCGATCTCTTGGGCTATTAACTTCTTTCCATTGTCATAGATGGTACAGAAGTCTTCTATCAAAGTCAATTGATTCTGAAGTTGTTCAATCAAGTTATCTTTGTTCAACTTCCTTTTCATGATTGGGTTTGTTGCTGACACTCGAATATACTCAATAACAAATATTCGCAGTTACACCATCCACAAATTCTCAAATCAACTAATCCACAAATCAGTACTCCAGTTCTCCCAGAAACTCAGCATTCTCCAGCACATAAATCATCTGATCGGGATTTTTGTCGTTGAGTTTTAAAATGCCCTGGATTTCTACAGGTCGCTCAGTGTAAGTAATTTCTTTCTTTAGAAAAACTTCAACCACGGTTTCAGGGCCACCTACACCACAAAAGAAACATGCATTCAGTGGAAGGGAAGTAAGAATGAAATGATTTCCTTTTATTCCTTCCGTGAAAGGAACCATGTATCCCGGTAAGGTAATAGATTTTCCTGCCAAGGCTTTTGTGCCCGCACTAAAAACAGGTTTTTCGAATTCGCCCAGTTGATCTTTTCCTTTCGTAAAAGAAATATCATACAACTTCGGCCAGACCAATGATGGAAATCCGGAATACTTGCTTTTTGATTGTGCCTGACTTCCAAGCACAATCAAAAAACAACATCCTATTGTTAACAAGAATTTTGTCACGAAGCAACTTCTTCTGCGAATGCTTCAATCGGCAAACAGCTGCACATCAAATTCCGATCGCCATACGCATCATCAATCCTGGAAACAGTAGGCCAGAATTTTGCATCCTTAACAAACGGCAATGGATACGCTGCCCGTTGACGTGAATAAGCATGCTTCCATTCATCAGCAGTAATCACTGCTGCGGTATGTGGAGCATTTTTCAACA
>JBGTGG010000461.1:0-1827 GCA_041746855.1 Cyclobacteriaceae bacterium
GAATATTTCAAATCCTTTCTAGCACTTTTTTAATCAACGAATCAACGGCTTTGTTCGGATTCTTTGAAAACTTGTTTTTTACGCGGTTTGCTAAAATTGCATTGACACTGATTACTTCATGCCCCAGCAAACGAGCCATCGAATAATAACCCGCGGTTTCCATTTCAAAATTCGTTAACCAAAAATTGGTTTCACGATGGTGGTAACGATTCAAATCATCGAGTAACTTCGGATATTTTAGAGGAATGCGAATTTGCCGGCCCTGCGGTGCGTAAAACCCGGGAGTGGTGATGGTGTTTCCCTTGATCATATCTCCGCCAATTCGTTCCATTAATAGTCCTGATCCTTGTACCACGTACGGTGCCATGGGAATACCGCAGGCTTCCTGAATGCCTGCACTTATTTCCTTCTCATACTTGCTCATTGGAAGGTTATAAAAACTCATCAGGTTATCAAATCCAACAGCATAGTCCGACACCAAATGTGAATCCAACGGAATATCTTCTTGTAATGCCCCGGAAGTACCAATGCGAATTATCTTTAAGCGTTTTCTTCTCGGCTTGGGTTCGCGTGTATTCAAATCAATATTAACAAGCGCATCAAGCTCTGTGAAAAACAATTCGATATTATCGGTACCAATGCCGGTGCTGATCACGGCTATGCGTTTTCCATTATACGTACCTACATTGGTTATGAATTCGCGTTTGTTCATTTCGAATTCCACATCATCGAAATAGCGACTTACGTTAAACACGCGATTGGGATCGCCCACAGCGATGATTGTATCCGGAATGTGCTTTGGAAGAAGATTTAAATGATACACACTTCCATCTTCATTCAGGATTAAATCGGTGGGCGATATTTTTTTAACGGGTGACAAATCAATTATGCTTTCACAACTTGTGCGGGATTTCCAAAAACTGTCTCACCATCTTTTACAGAAGTAACCACTACCGAACCCGCACCGATTCGCGCACCTTTGCCAATGGTTACACCGCTTACAATGGTGACACCTGAACCTATAAAAACTTCCTCTTCTATTTTCACCCCTGCATTGATCAGGCTTCCCATACCAATCTGAACAAAATCGCCAATGGAACATTCCGTTCCCACAATTGCTCCTGCATGCATAAGAATATGACTTCCCACCTGAGCACCAGCACCGATCTTTACCCCCATATCCAGGAAGTTTCCATGTCCCAAGTGCACAGATTCCGGCACCAGTGCGGTTCCATGGATTGCGTTCACGGGCTGAACTTTCCTTTTTTCATGGAGCATTTTCACAAGTCCTTTCCGCAAGCGTGTATCATCCACTGCTACAAATGCCTCACTCTTTTTTCCAATCAACTTTAGGAATCCATCATCATCCGTGCTTCCCAAAACTGTCACGGTATCAATTTCTTTTCCATGCAGTGATTTTGTATCGTCCAGGAATCCAAAAACAACAACTTCATTTGTATCGAAAATTTCTTTTGCAGAACGACCCAATGTGCCCGCCCCAAAAATTATTACAGGATTTTTCATTAATCAATTCGTTCTATACGCTTCTATCAACTGACAAGCTACAAAGGTAGAGGCGATGTTGCTACCAAACAAGGAGACAAAATTTACTTTGAAAGAAAACGATTGCGCTGTGTTATCCACGGGTTTGCCAACAACAACAAAAAGACAAAGAACGGATAAAATCCAACCCGGTAGCGTACAAGTGTACCGATGTTTGGAGTTGACAGTGCAAGAAAAAAAGCCAACAACATGATATAGGTGATCACCCCAAGCAATACGAGCAGATTTGGTGTGATGGAAATATTCTTTAAACGCTTCAGCAAG
>JBGTGG010000462.1:0-12180 GCA_041746855.1 Cyclobacteriaceae bacterium
CCCAATGACGAGTTTGAACAAAAAATCATGGAGATAAAGGCATTATAAGCTCCACTGTCGTCTACATTTCATTTATACATTTTTTCTTCGCAACTACGGTTAAGTAGTTGACCTCTAATTTTTTAACTATTCACTACTAGCTATTATTTCCACTTTTTTATTGGGAGAATTTCGATTGCGCCTTCCCGGAACGAGTTTTGAAAAATGCAATCGATAGATGTAGGGTATTCAATCGGTTGCAGCTTTTAAACATCTTCTAAACATTACTTGAATGAAGCAAAACTGGATGCTGCTTTTACTGGCTGGCCTACTGATCATTTCCTGCAACCAAAATGAGCATACTGCTACCGTTCAATCGCCCGACAAAGCGATTACGGTCACTTTTAAAATCGATGAGGGGATTCCTTTCTACCAGGTTAGCCGTAATGATTATCCTATTATACTTCCATCGCGGCTGGGCTTCCTTTTAAAAGAAATTCCCGGGCTCGACAAGGATTTCCGAATAGTTGAAACAAAACAAAGTGAATTCAACGAAACCTGGGAACAGCCCTGGGGAGAGGTGAAAACAATCACCAATCATTATCACCAACTGGTTATATCACTGGAAGAAACTACAGAATATAAAAGAAAACTTGAACTCGAATTTCGGGTATACAACGATGGCGTAGGTTTCCGCTATCGCTTTCCGGGGCAACCTAATCTTAATGAATTTACCATCATTGATGAACTTACAGAGTTTAAAATGGCCGATGATCTTGATGCGTGGTGGATTGAGGCATACGCCAATGATATTGATTCGGAATGCATCACCAAAAAAAATAAAATCAGTGAACTACCTGCCAAAATGCACACGCCCCTTACACTGGTGGGTGACCAGGTAGCCATTAGTATACACGAAGCCGCGCTCATTAAATTTCCTGCGATGGCGCTAAAACCAAATCAAAGTAAAACACTAAAGGCTGATTTGATCCCCCTAAGCTCCGGTGACCGCGCAATTGTATCCACTCCTTTTCATACTCCATGGAGAACCATTCAAATCGGCAGCAAACCCACTGATCTGATCACCTCTTATCTCATTCTTAATTTAAATGAACCCAATAAACTGGGGGATGTCTCCTGGATCAAACCCGGAAAATATGCGGGCATCTGGTGGGGCATGCACATTAAAAAGCATACTTGGGAAGCAGGTCCCAAACATGGTGCTACTACCAAAAACATGTTGGCATTCATTGACTTCGCAGCGGAGAATAAATTTTCAGGTGTGCTGGCCGAAGGCTGGAATGAAGGATGGGAAGGTGACTGGATCAAAGAAGGAAATTTCAGCTTTACAAAACCGTATCCTGACTATGACATTGAAAAGATTGCACAGTATGCCAAGGAAAAAG
Source organism: Cyclobacteriaceae bacterium (assembly GCA_041746855.1). Lineage (GTDB taxonomy): Bacteria > Bacteroidota > Bacteroidia > Cytophagales > Cyclobacteriaceae > JBGTGG01. The sequence goes on from JBGTGG010000462.1 coordinate 1,386, forward strand.
GTGTAGGGATAATCGCCCATCACGAAACCGGTGGCAATGTTGCCAATTATGAAAGCCAATTGGAAGATGCTTTCGATTTTTTAGAGCAGCATGACATCCACATGTTGAAAACCGGATATGTAAATAAAAAGCCAGGCGGAGAAAACCATCAAAGTCAATTTATGGTGAATCATTTTCACAAAGTGATGGAAACGGCTGCACGCCATAAAGTCATGATCGATGTACATGAACCTGTAAAGGATACAGGCTTACGCAGAACCTGGCCGAATATGATGACGCGTGAAGGTGCGCGTGGTGGAGAGTATGAAGCATGGAGCGAAGGGAACACCCCTGAGCATACAACAATTCTACCTTTTACAAGATTGCTAAGCGGGCCGATGGATTACACTACGGGTATTTTTGATCTTCAGTTTGATTCTACCGGAACCTTCCGTGTACATACCACACTCGCCAAGCAACTCGCACTCTATGTGGTGATTTATAGTCCGTTTCAAATGGTGCCCGATCTACCGGAGAATTACAAAGGCAATCCTGCTTTTAAATTTATTCAGGATGTTCCAACCGATTGGGAAACAACAAAAGTTCTAAATGGTGAAATCGGAAAATTCATCACTACCGTTCGCAAAGATCGTAACTCATCCGACTGGTATCTCGGTAGTATTACCAATGAAGAAGCGCGCACGATCACTTTCAAACTGGATTTCCTTGCTGACAAAAAATACAGAGCAGAAATCTATCAGGATGGTGCTGATGCAGACATGGAAAGCAATCCGCTTCCTGTCGATATTCTCAATAAGGATGTAACCAATGCCGATGAATTGACAATCAACCTTGCAGCGGGCGGAGGTGTCGCCATTCGCTTCTATGAAAAAAATAAATAAACAATCTATGCATACGAGATTTTTACAAACACAATTGTTGACACTTTGGATACTACTTGCAAGTACTGTATCATTTGCTGGTGCGAATGCTTTTCAGGATCAACAAGTTTCCGGAAAAGTTACAACTATCGACAAGGAACCAATCCCGGGCGTAAATATTATTCAAAAAGGAACCAGCATTGGAACCGTTACCGATGCTGACGGAAATTTCTCTTTGCAGGCACCCATAAGTGCTGTGTTGATATTTAGTGCCATTGGGTTTGAAACCAAAGAAGTAGCAATCGGAAATCAACGAGTTCTCAATATTGAATTGAGAGAAGATTTAACCAGTCTCGAAGAAGTTGTTGTAACCGGATATGGAGAGCAAAAACGCTCCAACCTCACCGGTGCGCTTTCTTCTGTAAAAGGTGATCAACTTGAAAACAAATCACAACTTCGTCTTGATCAGGCCCTACAAGGAATGGCCGCAGGGGTAACCGTTGCCCGCAATGGTGGCGCGCCCGGTGAACGCCCCACGATACACATTCGTGGTGCCGGATCGATTTCCAATTCAGAACCACTTTGGATTGTAGACGGTATGCGCATGGATCCCGGCAATCAATTTGACATTGACGATGTAGAATCAATTGAAGTATTGAAAGACGGATCATCCGCAGCGATCTACGGAGCGCAAGCAGCACACGGTGTTATTCTTGTAACGACAAAACGAGGCAAAGGAGCGCTCACTGTTAATTTCAAAACCTCATTAAGCAAGCGTAGCCCTGTAAGGCTTCCAACGCTTCTCAACAGTGAGAACTTTGTTAAATACAAAAAAGAATCCCGTTTAAATGCAGGTCAAAATCCAGAACCTTCCTGGGATAATTATGAACACGATACCGACTGGGTGAATGCCTTTTATGGGGGTTCGGGTCTACTCACTTCTTATGACTTATCCGTTTCGAAAGGGGATGATAAATCCAATTTCTATTTGTCGTTTGGCCATGACAATGAAGATGGAATATTAATCGACAATTCATTCAAACGGTATAGTCTTCGCATTAATTCTGATGTTTCATTAACGAAGTGGTTGAAGCTAGGAGAAAGTTTTCTTTTGTCGCGCGTTGATGAAAATCCTATCGGGAACAATAACGAAAACTACTCTGGTGGAATTCCGTATCGCTCTATTCCCATTATGCCGATTTATGATCCCGAAAATAAATACGGAGGCTGGGGCAGAGCACCTGTTTATTTTCAAGGACCGAACCCGGTGGCGACACAATATCAACAGCATGAAGAGAGGAACTACAACCGCATTGATGGCAATATCTATTTAGAAGCAACACCTATCAAAGGACTTTCTGTTCGTGGGGGTTTCGGCTACAATTTTATGTCCTACATGGGAGAGAAATTTGACGAAGCTTTTGACTACGGAGCCTTCGCCAATCCGATCAACTCACTCACCTTTAGTAGTGCGAATGATCTTACCATGATCGGCAATATTGTGGCAACCTATTCCAAAAAAATAAACGATCATAATTTCAATGTACTCGGTGGATATGAAGCATTGAAAGGGGACTCCAAACATTTTAATGTAGCACGCACAGGTTTTCCAATCGATGTGGCACGTAGTTTTAACCTTGCGACAGGCCCGGCATCCAATACAGATCGTTACAATATTTATCAGCGGAGGATACTCTCCTTCTTTGGACGTGTAAATTACAATTTCAAAGAGCGTTATCTTTTTGAAGCCAATTTTAGAAGTGATGCATCGGCACCCAAATTTGGCCCTTCTAATATTTGGGGTTTCTTCCCGTCTCTCTCGGCCGGATGGAGAATCTCTGACGAAGCATTCTTTGCCAACGTGCCTTACATCACCAATTTAAAATTACGTGTAAGTGCTGGTAGATTAGGGTCAGACGCAATCGGGGATTTTATCTATCTCAAAACCTATACTTCTCAATTCTCAACTTACGCTTTTGATAACCAGGGGGCCAATCAAGTAGCGGGTTTTTTTATCAGCAAATTTCCAAACTATGATGTGAAGTGGGAGGAAGTAAACACAATGGATATTGGCGTTGACATCAATGCCTTTCAAAGCAAATTCTCGCTTGCAATCGACTACTACATTAAAGACACAAAAGATCTTTTATATGAAGTTCCAATTCCTTCATCCGTTGGAATCTCGGTTCACAATTTTAATCCTGTTAATCCTGCGCTCAATATCGGTACTATGCGCAACACGGGCTTCGATATTGAAATAGGGTATAAAGAAAATTTCAGTAGGTGGACTTCCAACTTCTCGATGAATATGTCTTTCATGAAAAATGAAATGAAGAGTTTGGCTGGTAGTGCCATTACAGGAGGCAGTGGAGGTGGGCAGATAGGCGGGATGACACGCACAGAAGCAGGCCACCCGATTTCGAGTTTCTATGGCTACATCGTTCAACAAATGCTCAATACCCCAGGAGATATCTTTGCCATCAACACATATCCTGCGGATGGTATCTATCAGGAAGCCGGAACAGGGCCCGGGGATTTTATGTACAAAGATATCAGCAGTCCGAATGGTCTTCCGGATGGTGACATAACCACACACGACAGAACGTTCATCGGAAACCCCTGGCCAAAGATGACTTATGCCTTGAATGCGAATCTGGTGTATAACAATATGTTTGATTTCTCTATTCAGTTGCAGGGTGTACAAGGCCTAGATATTTTTAATGCAAACAAAGCGTATACACGGAATTTTTTCGGTGATAACAATACCACTACTGACATCTACGAAGCCTGGACACCCGAAAATCACACACAACATCCTCGCAATATCGCCAGTGATCCCAATGGAAACTGGAGCAAGCCCTCCTCTTATTTTATTGAAGATGGTTCATACATGAAAATCCGAAATCTTCAAATAGGATTTACACTTCCGCAACAAACAGTTACCAAGATTGGCTTAAAGCGTACACGCATTTTTGTGAATGGCAATAATCTTCTGACCATCACAAAGTATTCCGGCTTTGATCCGGAAGTTGCAGGATCAAACACTTCACGGGGAGTGGACTTCGGATACTATCCGCAAGTTAGAACCTATACCGCAGGATTAGAAATTCAATTTTAGGATCGATAAAAATATAGTTATGAATAAAACAAAATCCATTCTGAAAATTACATTGATGATCACACTGATCGGGTGCTCCGACTTTCTTGATATCACCAATGAAAATGAATTGAGTTCCGATAATTTCTATTCCAAAATTGAAAATTTTGACCTTGCACTTAACGGCACTTATGATGCGGTGAAGAATCTGGACCTTTTCGGCCAAACATTTTATGTGCAAACGTTGCTATCGCTTCCGCATGAAGCAGACTACTGGAATGCACAGTGTCGAAACGAAGTGACTTCCGATGATGGCAATGTGCAAATCGCATGGCGGGGTTTCTATCGAATCGTTGCCCGTGCCAACGACATTATTGAGAACGCTCCGATTTTTGAAGCCTCGGGCATCACTCCCACTGAAACAGCACAACTCAACAAAATTGTTGCGCAAGCCCATTTTCTTCGCGGCTTTGCCTACTTCCATTTGGTTCGACTTTGGGGCGAAGGACCTTACGCTACCGAGGGTGATAAACTGGCTGTTCCGTTGATTCTGAAAGTCGCCTCCACACGGGAAGAAATGATGGCACCTCGCGCCAAGGTAAGCGCGGTATACCAACAAATTATTATCGATTTTGAATTGGCGGAATCTGACTTACCCAATTCCTGGGATGCCAACAATGTCGCACGGGTTTCCGCATTTGCAGTCAAAGCTTTCTTGGGCAAAGTGTATTTATATATGGAAGAATATGCCACCGCCAAAACATATTTTGATGAAGTACTGGCCAACACAAGCTTTCGACTTGTTCCAAGCAATCAATACGAAAATCTGTTTCAGGGAAAGGCAGAGTTTAGTGAAGAGTCGCTGTGGGAAATAAATTACACAATCGATATGACCCAAAATATTTGGGAGAATGGATTGGGCTCAGGGATTGCGTTGGTGCTTGCACCTCCGGGAAGAGGATGGAGCAACTGCACACCGCATGGTGTTAACATTGAAAGATTTGGTAGCGACCCGCGACTTCAAATTTGCACCTATGCACCCACCGATCTGGTTGCTACCACGGAAGGGCCGTATGCTCCTGCCGGTGTGAGCGAATTCAACTACACCGGACACAGCTTCAAAAAATATGTACCAAAAGATTACTCGGTTTATTCCACCAACAGAAATAGTGGTATCAATTATTTAATTATTCGGATGGCCGATGTGTATTTAATGTATGCCGAGGTGATGAACGAATTAAACAATGATGTCACCGCTTCCGAATACATGAACAAAGTAAGAAGAAGGGCATACGGCTTCGATCAAAACAATCCTGAACCAACGGTGGATTACATCGGTCTTGCCGGGATACAATTGCGTGATTCCATCCGTGAAGAACGCTTTCGCGAACTCTTTGCCGAGGGGCATCGCTGGTATGACATCGTCCGGTGGAAAATAGTGGAAGAAGAAGTTTTAAAGTACAATGAAAAACGTGTGACACAAGGTGAAATCATTTATCAACCGAAAGATTATTACTACCCAATTCCATTACAGGAGTTAGACAACAACGAAAACATGGTGCCCAGCACAGGTTATTAATAATAACAAAACGAACAAGCGTGATTATACAACAAAAAATAGGAAGCATGATTTGTACACTACTGGTGATGGTAGGGCTGCTCACCGGATGTGGTGGCGAGCCAACACCGAAGCCGGAACCAGAACCTGAAAATGATCGGCCCGCGGTTGTGAAAACCAATTCCACGAAAGTGTATATGCACTACATGCCTTGGTTTCAATCCAAAGAGGTGTCCGGATATTGGGGAAGTCATTGGAAAATGGCAAACAAAAATCCTGACATTATCATCGGTGGCAAACGTGAAATTGCTGCGCACTATTATCCACTCATCGGCCCTTACGATTCGAAAGACCCGATTGTTTTGGAATATCATCTACTGTTGATGAAGTACGCGGGCATTGATGGTTTGCTTATCGATTGGTATGGAACACATAACATCAATGACTATCGACCCATTTTTAACAGCACTGAGGTCTTAATTGAAAAGGCGGAAGAAATCGGATTGCAATTTGCGATTGTATATGAAGAGTATACCGCTGAGATTGTTGCCAGCAAAACTTCGCTGACTGCCATTGAAGCTGCGCAGGCGGACGTAAAATTTCTGGAGGCGGACTACTTCAAGAAAAGGTCTTACATTAAAATTGACAGCGAGCCGTTGTTGATGACGTTTGGTCCGCGGTACTTCACTTCTTCAAGTCAATGGACACAAATACTTCATCCCCTAACAACGCAAATCAAATTTCTTCCCTTGTGGAATCATGCGGGACGCGTGGGCAGTAATGGTGATGGGGAATTTTCATGGGTAGATTTTCAACCCACATTAAGCGAGCTTACTACATTTTACAATCGCACAATCTCTACTAAAATCGGATCGGCCTACGGACGCTTTCATGATTACTATGTAGAAGGTGGTTGGGGAACCAGTTATGGAAATGTTCCATCAAACGATGGCGAATCACTCCGCAATACATTGGCTAAAGCCCAGGAATATAATCTTGATTATTTACAACTCGTAACCTGGAACGACTTCGGTGAAGGTACACAGTTTGAACCGACCCTTGAAGATGAATATCAGTTCCTTGTAATTATCCAGGAGTTTACCGGGGTGGAGTACAATCAAGATGTACTGGAAGTCATTTTCACCTATTATCAAAAGCGAAAAGAATACAAGGGTAATGTTGATGCTGAAACACAGCTCGCAAAAGTATACCAGCACCTCATCGATCTAAAAGTAGAAGAGGCAAAGGCATTGCTTGAAGAATTAGCATAAAAATTAAAATCAAACAATAACCAAACAAATAATACAACTATGAAAAAGTTACTCTTAAATTTATCCTTACTCGCGCTAACGGTGTTGGCAATATCTTCCTGTAGTGAAGATGATAATGGCCCAAAAATATTACTGCCTAAGTTAGATGGTGTATATGTCTATGGAAGCAATACCATTGCAGCTGAACCAACAGATCCACTAGCACGCATGGCGGCAGCACCGTTAAATCCTGCTAAAAGTGGGGGTGCATTAACTGCCAATGGGTATTACGGAAAGCTTATATACATCGGTGCCAATAGTACAATCAATATTGTAGAAATCGATGGGAGCTCTTCATCTATTTTTGGAGCGGCAGATGGTGGAACTGTTACGAATGGAACCGAGTTGCCGTTCACAGATATTGATGCTGAGTTTATTCATGGTGATTTGATAGAAGACGGATCTGCAATTGAGGTTACGGAAGAAGGCTTATACTACCTTTTTGTAAATACTGTTGATGGCAATTTCCGAATGATGAAAATTGAACCAACTATGATTGGTGATGCAACACCGGGAGACTGGGCTTCAAGTACAGCTATTCCAATGATTGAATCTTCAGTAAGTGAAACAGTTTTTGAATTAACCGATGTAGCTTTATTGGGTGGGCGTGGTTATAAATTGAGATTTAATGAAGGCTATGAAGTTTATAACGACAATAGCATTGCAACCCTGACATTCCTTGGTGTGGAAGATTATGGTGTCGCCTGGGATACAGGTATCAACGATTTAATTTACAAGGATGAAAATATTCCAAATAAGGAAGGTGGTTACTATACTTTCCGCTTGACCTTTGATGCCGCAACAGGTACATGGACGGAAACAAAAACAAAAACAGGCGATTTGCTTGTTGATTACTCTGACTCCCAGTTCGGATGGTTTGGAAACGCATATTATGTTGAGGGTGATACGGAAGGCGCGTGGAATGCCATACATCATATTAAATTGCCCGTAAAAACTGAGAATCTTTATAATTGGGTGTGGGAGTTGGAATTAATTGAAGGGCGTTCATTTGTGCTACGTGAAGACGCAGAAAACGGTACGTGGATCACTTATGGTGGAGCTGGCAAAGTAGGTACAGCTTTTGACAATGGGGATATCATCAAAGAGGATGGTGCGGATAATTACTATGTAGCAAAGGGAGGAGTTTATACTATCACTTTCACAATCAATGCAGAAGACGATGGGCGTACCTTAACGATTGAACCCAACTAAAACTTCAGTCGCCATCTCAATTAATTAAATAAAATACTGTTTGGGTTAGGTTACACAAATGGATTCGGGAGCTAGCTTCCGAATCCTTTGTTTTATTATTTTATCCTTCCTGCTTTCCTCATAATCTCCAACACCTTCTCCACTGGCAATCCCTCTATCGAATTCCCATCCCTTCCGGTCATCGTTTTAGCCGCAAATAAAGAATTGATAATGGCCTCCTCGGTTGCTTCAATGGTCGCCAAAAACAATGGACTCATGTCATCATTTTTAACAATTGAAGAAGTATACAATTTATCTGTTGATGAATGTGAAACGCGTACCACTTCAGCACTCGAAAAAGCAATTACATAATCACCACTTCCATTGCTGGCAATGCCGCCAGTTTTCCCAAGACCCATCATAGCACGTTTTGCAAGTCTTTCCAAATTGCGTGCATCCAGTGGTGCATCAGTCGCCACCACGATCATGCACGATCCATCCACTGATCCTTCGATGGAATTTTTAAAAGCATAGTTGCCCAACGCCTCACCAACGGGTACTCCGTCAATTTGTAGTACTCCACCAAAATTGGTTTGCACCAAAACGCCTACTGTGTATCCACCTAAATCTTTTGGTAACAAACGGGAGGAAGTGCCAATGCCGCCTTTCCAACCAAAACAAACTGTACCTGTGCCCGAACCCACAGAGCCCTCTTCAACTTTTCCTGCTTTTGCTTTTTTAATAGCATCAAGTACATGATCCTTTTTTACATGACGACCTTGAATATCATTCAAGCCACCATCATTGGTTTCGCCAACGATTCCATTTACAGAACGAACATTTTTGTTTTCATCGAATGAAAGTGTGTAATCAATTAATCCTTCAAGGCCCTGGGCAACGCTTAACGTATTGGTCAGGATGATTGGCGTTTCAATGTTGCCGAGTTCTTTCACTTGCGTGTAACCGGCCAGCTTACCAAAACCGTTGCCGATATAAATTGCAGCCGGTACTTTTTGCTGAAAGATATTTCCCTGAAGGGGAAGAATAGCCGTGACGCCCGTGCGAATATTATCATTCTTGATAATGGTTACATGTCCAACGGTTACACCTTTAACATCGGTGATGGCATTGTTTTCACCGACAGGTAAAATCCCAATGGATATGCCTAAATCACGTGGGCGTTGTTGGGCGTAGAGTTGCACCGTAAGCAACGTAAATAAAATAATGAAAAAATTCCTTATTATTCCCTTATTGATGCCTGTGTGTTCCATGGTTCTGTATTGAATAAATTACTTAACAACCTATTTCGTTAGATAGGTGTGAAAATTTTTAGGTGTGATTACCATTTGTTCTGTATGCGGATATGCGTTGGCAAATGTTTTTGGAAACCGATACTTTGCTTTCGGATTCAGTTTGAATTCAAATGCAACTAATTTACCATCACGCTCTTCGATAAAATCAATTTCTTGTTGCGCATGTGTACGCCAAAAATAATAATTTGTGTAGCGTTCTGCATAGTGGTTCAATTTCATACGTTCCATAATCATGAAATTTTCCCAGAGTGCCCCTGCGTCCAGCCGATTTTCAATTGGCTCATAGTTACCCAGGATAGCATTGCGGATTCCGTTATCCCAAAAATAAATTTTCCGTGAAGTGTTTATTTCAGACCGAAGGTTTCGGCTTAAGGGTTGCAATCGCTTTATGATAAATGCTTGCTCTAACAGAAAAACATATTCTTCGACAGTTTTTCTATCAACTTGTAGCAACCTCGATAATTCGTTGTACGAAACCTCATTTCCCAACTGGTAAGCCAGCGCTTTCAAAAGCTTGTCTAGCAACTCGGGTTTACGGATTCCTTTGTAGTTCAGGATATCCTTGTATAGGTAACTGCCGGCCAGTTGTGCCAATGTGCCCTTCTCTGTAGTTGATGCGGTAACCATGTCCGGATACATCCCAAATACTAAACGTCTGTTTAGTTGTTGGATACTTTCTAAAAAACCAACATGATCTTGGAATTCCTGCCAGCTAATGGGGTAAAGAAAATACTCCCATTTTCTCCCTGTTAAAGGCTCGTTGATTTCATCGGTAAGTTCAAGGGCTGAAGAACAACTCGCTAATAATTGAACATTTGGGATTTCATCGGTGATTAATTTCATTGTCAGACCAATGTTCTTAATGCGTTGTGCTTCATCAATCACAATCAATTCATTGTCCGCAACAATGGACTTAAGATTATCTAAAGTTATATCTGCAAGTATATTTCTGATAGCAGGATCGTCACAATTTAGCCAAACAGATTTTTTTCCAGAATCGGAGATAAATCTTTTGAGAAGTGTAGATTTTCCGGTTTGCCTTGGCCCGAGTATAATAATAGCCTTCCCTTGATAGGCCCGCTCCTCTATGAGCCGCAGAAGGTCTCTTTCTATGAATTCAGGGATCATAATCCCAAAATTAATATTAATTTTGGGATTATGATCCTGTATTTTTACATATTCTTCACCACTTCTTCCGCAAACTCAGAGCACTTCAACAAAGTTGCTCCTTCCATTTGTCTTTCGAAATCGTAGGTAACTTTCTTGTTGGAGATCGCGCCTTCCAGACCTTTAATGATCATGTCTGCTGCTTCTTTCCAACCCAAATACTCCAGCATCATCACACCGGAAAGGATTACTGATCCAGGATTTACTTTATCCTGACCCGCATACTTTGGCGCTGTACCATGTGTTGCTTCGAAGATTGCATGACCCGTTACGAAATTGATATTCGCGCCTGGTGCAAT
>JBGTGG010000463.1:0-2866 GCA_041746855.1 Cyclobacteriaceae bacterium
AACAATTCGAAGTCGCCATGGAAGAGGACTTTCGTAAACATGAATTTCTGATTGATCGACAGGCTTCCTTTTATATTGGTGATCTTCTGAAAACCATCGACCAATGTTTGGCGTGGAGTTGACTTTAATTGCAGTGAATCGTTTATGGATGCCCTGGGTTTCTCAAAAGATGTATGGATAGTAGTTTTGGTCTCTTCTTTTACCTCCACCACAATTTTTGGTTCTTCTTGCTGAGGCGTGGCTTCTCTTGTAAGTTCTTTCTGTGGATAAAACTGTTCTACAGTAAGCGGCTCAACCACAGCAAATTTTTCGATATAGTTGTCGATATCTTCAGGGGTAAAGTTTACCTCTTCTAAAATTTGATCGAGCAAACTAAAAGCTTCATTTCCAGAAACAGAAAGTGCGGGATTTGCTTCAAGCTTTTGATACAGTTTCTCCAATGGTGAACGATTGATCTTGATGTACTTCAAAATTTCTTTGAATTCTCCTCGATCAAGGGCGCCATCGCGGTCACCGGCAATCAGGTAGCTAAAGAAATCGTATGGATCAAGGATCAGCAACATGGTCTGTCGTACTGCCTTACTCAGCAACGGAGCAAGATGCTCGCGGTCTACCGAAATATGGTTGGAAAGTGTGCTCATTAAATTCTCCAATGATTCTTTTACGGGAGCGGCCCCATAATCAAAATACGGACTTTTTATTTTTTCATTTTCTTCCCGCCAGGCACCAAACAATTCGAGTAAAATAAAATGATTGATCTGCTGAATTTCGCAAAGGGTCAATAAATCTTTCCCTGTTGCGCGTTGTTTGCTTCCAAAAAAGGAATCAAGGACTTTCCCGGAATAGGCTTCACTGTAATCTTCAATCGCTTTCAAACTGATTTTTTCATCCATGGCGCTCCGAATCGATAAAATGTCTGTTATTTGTGAGGTATAAATTTAATAGTTATTACGATTGCATAACGCATGTTCGCGTTCTTTGATGCCTTGAATGAAGATAAAAATAGAAAATCTTGCCAATCGGGAAATTGAGGTTGATGATCAATCGCAATCCCTTTTAAAACACCTACATTCCCACCACATCGACTGGCTGCATGCATGTGGGGCAAAAGGAAGATGCACTACCTGTAAGGTCATTGTTATTAGTGGTTCGGAAATGCTTTCAGTGCCTTCCAAGGTTGAAGAAAAGTACGTTCAGATCGGTGGGCTAAAGCCCGGTGAACGCCTTGCATGTCAGGTTTTGGTAGCGGGAGATATCGTTATTCGTGTTCCCGAAGAGGGTAAACTTCCACATATCGAATATTCCGGGTAGAGATGCACAATTGTGCATCTCTACCCGTTGGTGGTCTTCCTATTACCCACTATTTTGCACCATGTTTATTGAGCCACATTTGGGAAACAAGCAGTCAAAAAGCCGGAGTGGCTGGATTGAGGTTGTCTGTGGTTGCATGTTTTCCGGAAAAACCGAAGAACTTATTAGAAGGCTCAACCGTGCACTGATAGCAAAACAGAAAGTTGAAATTTTTAAACCTGTTGTCGATAGTCGGTACCATAAGGAAAACATTGTTTCGCACAATGAGAATTCAATTCGTTCCACACCGGTCCAGTTTGCCAACGACATTATTTTATTGTCGGGAGATTGTGATGTAGTGGGTGTTGATGAGGCACAATTTTTTGATAACGATATCGTGGAAGTTTGCAACCACCTTGCCAATAACGGCAAGCGGGTGATCGTAGCCGGCCTGGACATGGATTTTGAAGGCAAGCCGTTCGGACCAATGCCGTACCTCATGGCGGTTGCAGAATTTGTTACCAAAGTCCATGCAATTTGTGCACAAACCGGAGAGCTTGGTTCGTTTTCATTCCGGCTTTCTGAAAACAAAAGCCAGGTAGAACTTGGTGAGAAAGATCGGTATGAAGCCCGGAGTAGGAAATCATTTTACGAAGGAATACAGAAAGGGAAGAAGGATGGGTAGTATTCTATTTCGATGGTTAGTGTTGGGTATAGGTGTGTGCTCTTTTCAACTTGCACATGCACAAGAAAATATACCGCTCGGCACCTGGCGCATGCACATCTCCTTTAATGAAGTACATACCCTTACTTTCAACAACGAGAATGTTTTTGCTGCTACCGAAAATGGAATTATGGTGTTGGACAAAGAAGAGGGTTCCGTTACGGTGTATTCGAAACTTAATGGATTAAGCAGTGCCGGAATCACTTTTATCAATTATGATAACTTCACAAACCAGTTGTTGATCGGTTATGAAGATGGGGATTTGGACATTTTAAAAAACGGTACGCTTACCAATTTTAGTGGTTTAAAAAACATTGCAGTTACCGGATCAAAAGCTATCCATCACATTGCCTTTAAAAATAGCATGGCCTATTTCTCAATGGATTATGGTGTCGTGGTTTTTGATCTGACCCGTGGGGACATAAAAGAAACCTGGCGCGATTTAGGCACAACAGGAAATCAACTCAAGATCAATCAAAGTACTTTTTTAGGAGATAGTATTTTTCTTGCGACAGAAAAAGGTGTACTGGTCGGCAACCTGCATGATAACTTGTTGGATTATAACAATTGGAAAAGGTTTACACAAAATCATTTCAATGGAAATATACCCGTGATCACCACTTTCAATAACAAGATTTTTTCAGGCATCAATACTTCAGGTGTACATTCTTATGCGAATGGAATATGGATGCTCGAGCCCTATCTTCAAGGAAACACTTTTCTCTTTTTGTCGGCCTCAACAAATTTAGTGATCACCTCATCAACGGGTGTTTCAAAAGTAAATAGTGCCAATATGGTAACGAGTGTTTCCGATCCCTTGATTTCAAATCCGTTGGTGGCGATGGAAGATGG
>JBGTGG010000464.1:0-2666 GCA_041746855.1 Cyclobacteriaceae bacterium
ATCTTTCTTTATGCACACATTGCGTTTTATTATTAGCGATAGTATTTTCTTCCCAACCTTAAAAAATTTGGCAATGGATCCAAAATATACATACAACAACACCGTGAACACGGATGATGTTGAAAAATTTTTCAGCTCAGCTTCCGGTCAAAATTTAAAACCGTTCTTCGATTTTTATCTGCGCACCGTAAACAAACTTGAAATCAGCGTAAAGCAAACCCATGAAAACAAATACAAAATCCAGTTGACAAATTTTAAAGGAATGAAATTGCCGATGGAAGTTTTAGTGAATGGAAAAATCACCACCCTCATGTTGGATGAAAAAGAAACAACTTTTGAAAGTGATTCTTTTCCGCAAATTGATCCAACCGGTTTTTACTTAAAGCGGGTGGTATTTGAATAGTTGAAATAAGGTCGCTTTACTTCACACTGGGTGTCATGATCCCATCCATCTGGATACCCTTTTTAAGGTTCACCAAAATCTCGTGCAGCGTTTCGGCCGCCAGGCCATGCAGCACTAACCGATATGCTGCACTAAAAGTAGTGACGGGGACCATCGGGTGTTTGTTGTTTACCAATCCTAAATGTCCGGGTGTTCCCAAAATTTGGGAAGTATAGATTGCTATCGTTTCATCAAGCTGCAACGAGTTGGATGCACGCACAAAATCATTTGCAGTTAAAAACAATTGATAAAATGGAGTGAACAATTCAATAGCAGAGCGCAAGTCCAGGATGTTGGTCCACCGATTTGGGAATTCGATGTGATCGAATTGATCCAACGAGATCATTTCCATATTCAAGGTCTTAACCGCTTTGATGGTTACTTCCTTCTCTTTAAGTTTTGTGTTGAGATTGATAATAAAATTATACAGGTTCAAATCATGGTTTAAAAACAAATCATCTTTCACATCATTAAAGTCTTTCGGCTTTAGCGGACTTGTTTTTAATTGAACACCTTCAATGTTTCCGGCAACGAATTGCAAAATTTCACTTCCAACATGAAAGTGCCGAAAGATCAATAAGTTCGCATCCGGACTCACAAAGTTTTTTAATCCCCATGCCAAAATACGGTGCAGGATTTTTGATGAGTTAAAGAACCTGGGAAAAAAGAATTTAAAGATGTGAATGAAAAACATCGAAATCTTTGACCACACCTGAATAAAGGGGAGCAAGTAACGGGCAGACCGCGAGTTATTATCACGCATCAAGGCCTTCTTTGTGCTGTTGTTTATTGGAATACTCGAATCCAAATACATGGCCAACCAAGGGTTTGGATCTCGATCATCATGTGTGGCAATATCTAATTCATTCACCATAGTTACTAAAATTAATAATTTCCTAATTCTTCAAGTTGCATGCGATACAAAGAAGCTGTTGTCTTTGCAGTTTTTGCAATTCGCTTCGCCAACACCATATCCATTAAAGGATGATTCAACGCTTCTTCCAGCCGGTGAAAATGGTTCTCATCCGCCACGCCATGATACGTGAAAAATGAAACCTGATCATCCGATAGTTTTAATTGCGCCTTCATCAACTCCCCCCAATACCCCGCCAACCTTTTCCCGATTCCTTCAATAATAAACATCGCACCCAGTAAATCAATTGGGTTGGGTTTACTTGCTTGCTGAAACATAAACGAAGATAGTGCCACGCTTCCAATATTCTTCTCTCCTGTTTGGATGGATGTTAATGATTCCCCAAGCGCCACAAAATTTCGCTCCAGGATTTGAAAATCTTTATGTTCAGTAGCGGTGTGTTTTATAAAAGCAGAACGCAATTCAAACAAATCAATATCAATGTTGGAAGCCGCCCTCGAAATCCATTGTGAACCGTCAATCACTTGTTGGCGTAAATCGTGGAGCAATAATTTGTAATCGCTAAGGCTTAATGTGCCTGCATGAATCTTGTCCAAAATTGGAACCTTCAAAAGACTGGTTTCAAAATCAATCCAGATTTGTGTAAGCTGACGCACCAACCATTCGGATGTTGGATTTTTATCCACCACCAATTCTGGTGCCTCTATTTCGCGGTTTGGATATTTTTGTTTTGTTTCTTGTTGCCCCACAACTTTTAATGACATAAACGAAGTAATAAACCGTCCGCTTTCCGGAACCATACACAAAACCGTATCGCCTTCTTTCAATTTTCCGGAGTACAGAAGTTCTTCCAACATAATAAAAATGGAAGCAGAACCCGTGTTACCTTTCGTGGGCAAATTACTAAACCACTTTTCATCTGCGATAGCCGCGCCCCCTTTTTCCATTAACGTTTTGATGGGCTGTTTGAAAAACTCGGAAGAGTAATGGCAACATAGCCAATCAACTTTTGGAGGTTGGATAAAATTTTTATCGATCAACTCAAAATAATGCGCAACACCAACCTGGATTACTTTATCCAACAATCGAATATCTTGTTTTAAATTCAACGCCCCTGCCTTTGCAGCCGACTCATAATCAGGATAGTCGAGCCAGGTCATTTCAGCTTCATTTTTATTGTGTGTTTTTCCCGTGTACATGCACAATGGGAATTCATGTGCATGCGATTTTATATCGATCCACTCGATCTTTAAAGACAACCCCTTCGTACTTTTCTTGTTTTGCAATACGCAAGCACCGGCACCATCCGAAAGCATCCAGCGCAAAAATTCTGTATCAAATGACATCGAA
>JBGTGG010000465.1:0-2234 GCA_041746855.1 Cyclobacteriaceae bacterium
CATCTTCTTCCGATGGTGTATGGATCGCAAACTATCGTGCTACCAATACTTATCATCTTCTAAAACCTGATAATACATGGGAGTCATTTTCTTTTAGTGGAGGCGTGAGCAGATTTCCCACTGCAATAGCCTTGGATGTTAATGGCAGTGTTTGGGCACCCCAAAGCCAAAGCAATGGCGGAGGTATATTTATTTTTAACACGCGGGAAAACAAGCAAACATATTTAACTGAACAAGCGAATAGTGGAGGATTACCCAACAGAAATGTAAATGCAATTGCGATGGATCGTGATGGTGCAGTTTGGACAGGAACGAATGAAGGCGTTGCTTACTTTGCAAATCCGTATTCAATATTTTCAACCACTGTAAATGCGATCAGGCCCATTTTTGAAAACCGGTATTTGCTTCAAGATGAAAAAATTACCGCCATAGCCGTAGATGGTGGAAATCGAAAATGGATCGGTACTGAAAGTGGGGTTTGGTTGTTCAATCCAACCGGTGAACAATTGGTTTATAATTTTAATACCGAGAATAGTCCGCTGCTATCGAATAAAATTGGAGACATAGAAGTTGATGGCATTACAGGGGAAGTATTTTTTGCTACCGATAAAGGCATTGTTTCTTTCCGGTCGGATGCTACCTCCGGAAATGTTTCCTTTGATGCGGTTAAAATTTTCCCCAACCCGGTCACTCCGGATTTTAGTGGCACCGTGGCAATCAGCGGATTGATCACCGATGCGATTGTGAAAATTACGGATGTGAGCGGCAAATTGGTTTGGCAATCGCGGGCAGAAGGTGGCACCGCTACCTGGAGCGTGCGCGATTATTCCGGTAAACGTGTTTCCACTGGAGTGTATTTAGTCTTTGCTTCTAATGAAGATGGAAGCAATCGGGTGGTGGGTAAGTTGGCGGTCATTAATTAGCCATGCTGTATAAAACCAGGGGCATTGTTTTTAGGTTTACGAAATATGGCGAGACCTCCATCATCGTCAATATTTTCACCGAAAGTTTTGGATTGCAAAGCTACATTGTAAATGGTGTGCGCAGTAAAACCGCCAAAAACAAAATTGCATTGTTTCAGCCCCTTACCTTACTGGAGCTGGTTGTCTACAATAAAGAGAATGCCAACATCAAGCGAATAAAAGAATTGAAATGTGTCCACCCTTTTCAGTCGCTTTCCTCCGATATAAAAAAATCTACCATCGGAATGTTCATGATTGAAATGATGAACAAAACAATAAAAGAAGAAAGCCACACCGGGGATTTTTTTTCTTTTCTGTTCAACAGTATCCAAACACTTGATTTGTTGGAAGAGGGAGCCGAAAATTTTCATTTGATTTTCTTGTTAAAGCTTTCGCGTTATCTGGGCTTCGGGGCACATAGTATTTCGGAAGTACTGGGCCACAGAATGATTGGCGATGACGAGGAAAAGCTATTGGCCATCCTGCTAACCCTGAACCTTCAGGAAACCGTGAAGATGACGGGCGTGCAACGCAAAAATTTATTGGAAATTATTCTGCTTTTCTACGCAGACCACCTCGATTATTTAGGAGAGATCCGCTCGATCCCAATTCTGCGCGAAGTGTTGGATAATTAATCCATGCAAGACTGGAGCTTTAAGATTTTTTAAACGCTGCATGAAACCAAACCCTTAATCCTCGAAATTAACACCAATGTTGGTGGCAATACCGATACGAATTCCATAGTTAAGATATTTACCATCCTGAAAAGCAGCTGCCGCTTCCAACCGGAAGATGCGTAAAATACCATCTATAGAATACCCAACCTCCGTGTAATTTTTTGAAGTTGGTGAAGCTAGGTAATTCACAAAGATATTTTCCTGAATACCGAGCATACGCACATACATAAAATTGGTCACTAAAAATTTTCTGAATTTGTAATGTGCATTCGCGGTCAAATATTTATCGGAAGTACTGTGTTGATAATAATCCAACAACCGGAAACTACCCACCGGATCATTGGTACTAAACGGAGTTAAGTTACCCAGAAAGTGTTTGTAGTCCATGAAGTACAACTTGTCCGAATTCAAAAACATACCGGCCTTGGTGGCAAAATCTATTTTGCCACGCACACCAATTTTGAATGAGTGTTTAAAACCCAATTCGATTTGATCAAAATCAACATCGCTGTCAAAAATATTATTGAACCCTTTTCTGTATTGAAAACTCAACACCGGTGATGAACTGGAAATTTCATACTTGCGTCCGTTCCGG
>JBGTGG010000466.1:0-2581 GCA_041746855.1 Cyclobacteriaceae bacterium
TAAAGAGAAATGATGGAAACAAAAAAAACATCCAATGTGGATAACTCGAGACGAGTAACCCACATTGGATGTTTATTATAATCATAATTATGATAGATTTACAATCTCTAGAAACGGTCAACGCCTGGCAGGCATGGACAATGGACAACTCAATACTCAATACTCAAAACTCAATACTAGTTACTAGTTAAGTAAATCAAACCGATCCAGGTTCATCACCTTGTCCCATGCGGCAACAAAGTCGCGGACAAACTTTTCTTTTGAATCTTCACATCCATAGACTTCTGCAAGCGCGCGAAGTTCTGAATTGGATCCGAAGATAAGATCAGCACGCGTGCCGGTCCACTTTACTTCGCCCGTTTTGCGATCACGGCCTTCAAATACAGTTTGTGCATCAGAAGTAGATTTCCAAACGGTGCTCATATCCAACAGATTTACAAAGAAATCATTGGTTAACGCTTCAGGATTTTTGGTAAATACACCATGCTTCGAGTTATCGAAATTTGTATTCAACACACGCATTCCACCCACAAGAACGGTCAACTCAGGAGCAGTTAAAGTAAGCAACTGAGCTTTGTCAATTAACAACGTTTCTGATGGAATGGTATACGAGCCTTTTTGGTAATTGCGGAAACCATCAGCGATGGGTTCAAGCACTTCAAATGCTTCAATATCAGTTTGCTCTTGTGAAGCATCAGCCCGTCCTGGTGTGAAAGGCACGGTAATATTGTGTCCTGCATTTTTCGCAGCTTTCTCAACACCGGCACATCCTGCCAGCACAATCAAGTCGGCAAGGGAAACTGGTTTTCCGAATTCTTTTTGAATTCCTTCAAGTTTTCCCAATACTTTCGACAACTGTGCAGGGTTGTTGACTTCCCAACTTTTCTGCGGAGCCAATCGAACACGTGCACCATTGGCACCACCGCGTTTGTCGGATCCACGGAAAGTAGAAGCAGAAGCCCATGCGGTAGATACCAGTTCACCTACCGACAATCCTGAATCAAGGATTTTCGATTTCAGTTCTGTAATATCCTGATCATTGATCAATTCGTGCGAAACAGCAGGAATAGGATCTTGCCAGATCAATTCTTCTTTCGGAACCTCAGGTCCAAGGTAACGCGCAATCGATCCCATATCCCGGTGTGTCAACTTATACCACGCGCGTGCAAAAGCATCTGCAAAGGCATCCGGGTTTTCTAAAAATTTTCTTGAGATTTTCTCATATGCTGGATCTAATCGCAAGGATAGATCAGTTGTCAACATTCTTGGCTCCTGGCTTTTTGATGGGTCGAAAGCATCAGGAATTAATCCAGCACCCGCACCACCTTTTGGTTTCCATTGATGCGCACCTGCAGGACTTTTTGTTAGTTCCCATTCAAAGCCGAACAAGTTCTCAAAAAAGTTATTGCTCCATTTGGTTGGTGTCGCGGTCCAGGTAACTTCAAGTCCGCTGGTAATCGTATCAGCACCAACACCTGAACCAAAGCTACTTCTCCAACCAAATCCTTGTTCCTCAATTGAAGCCGCTTCCGGTTCAACACCAACATGGGTTGCCGGGGCAGCGCCATGCGTTTTACCAAAGGAGTGGCCCCCGGCAATAAGGGCTACGGTTTCTTCGTCATTCATCGCCATGCGTTTGAATGTCTCACGAATATCTTTAGCGGCTGCAATCGGGTCAGGATTTCCGTCAGGCCCTTCCGGGTTTACATAGATCAATCCCATCTGCACAGCGGCCAGCGGATTCTCTAAGTTCCGATCATGCTTTTCTCCATCGGCATCATCATCAGAGGAAACAACACCACCTGCTTTTGGTACACCTTCCGAGCCATGTGCATAGCGAATATCGCCACCCAACCAGGTATCTTCTGAACCCCAATAAACATCTTGTTCAGGTTCCCATACATCTTCACGGCCACCGGCAAAACCGAAAGTTTTGAAGCCCATCGATTCCAGGGCAACATTCCCGGTAAGGATCATCAAATCGGCCCAGGAAATTTTACGACCATATTTTTGTTTGATAGGCCAAAGAAGTCTGCGTGCTTTGTCAAGACTCACGTTGTCGGGCCAACTGTTGAGGGGAGCAAAACGTTGTTGACCGGCTCCGGCACCACCGCGTCCGTCATCGGTGCGGTAAGTTCCAGCTGAATGCCAAGCCATACGAATAAACAAGGGGCCATAGTGACCAAAATCTGCAGGCCACCAATCTTGTGAATCGGTCATCAAAGCATGAAGGTCTTTCTTCAAGCCTTCATAGTCGAGGCTTTTAAACGCATCCGCGTAATTAAATTCTTCACCCATTGGGTCGGATAGGGATGAATGTTGACGAAGAATGTTCACATTCAACTGGTTAGGCCACCAGTCACGGTTTGATGTACCACCTCCTGCGGTTTGCTTTAGTGTACTTCCGTGGCCGAACGGGCACTTTGCTTCATCGTTTTTTTGATCTGCCATCTTGTTTGTAATTTATTGGTTATACTAATTTTTAAGTTCCGGTTTTAATTGGGTTTTCAAGATTACAACAGTTATGATAATAAATCAAATTGATTATTTTTATGATCATATAGTTTATATCTATGACACT
>JBGTGG010000467.1:0-80854 GCA_041746855.1 Cyclobacteriaceae bacterium
TGAGTTCGCTTTCTACTTGTTTTACGATTTGATTGAGATCTGTATTTTCAAATTTTCTTCCCGCTGTATTGAGTCTTGAAAATGCAAGCAAATCTTCAATGAGGCGCTGCATACGAGCTGAAGCAGACTGCATCCTTCTAAAATAATCTTTACCTGTCTCGGATAAATGTTGGCTTTCCCTTTCAAGGATAAGGTTACCGAAGGCCTGTATTTTTCGTAGTGGCTCTTGTAAATCATGGCTTGCCACGTAGGTAAAGGAATTCAATTCTTTGTTCATGATTTCAAGTTCCTTGTTTTTCTTTCCCGTCAGCTCATTTGCAGCAAAAAGTTCTTTCGTGCGTTGTTCTACTTTTTCCTCCAGCTCCTTTCCATGCAATTGCTGAAGCTCGTGAATTTTATTGTTGGCCAATACTTGTTCGGTAACTTCATATCCAAAAACCAAGATGGAGAAAATAGTTTTATTCTCATCGTACATGGCTTGATAGCTGAAATTGAAATAGCACACCTCTGGCAATAGGTTTTCATCGCGCGCCAGCGTAATAGGAATGTCAATTCCTACATACGTCTCCCCCGTAGTGTAAACTTTATCTAGTATGGTGTCAAATCCCTGTCCTACAAGTTCGGGTAGGGCTTCCATTATGGGCTTACCTTGTATTTTACGCTTACCGAATAATTGTTGATACCGTGCATTCACCAATTCATACACGTGAGTAGGTCCGGTAAGGGTACATATGAAAGCAGGCGCAGTGAGCAACAGGTCAGTAACCATGTCTGCTTGTACTTGCATTTTTTTGCGTGCGTTGGCAAGGTCTGTTATATCGTCAATGGCAAGAAGTATTAATTTTTCTTCCATTCTTTCACCCTTCATCTCGCGGGCATTAAACAACATAGTACGCAGGCCGATATAACTAAAACTGTGAACCACTTCAAAACCAAAAAAACTTTCCTTCGCAGGCAGAATTTTTTCAAGCAAATTGCGCAGCGATGGAATGTTCCATTGCTTATTGTCGAGGTCATAAATCAACTTGCCTTCTGTGTCCAGTTGGTTCATCCGAAAAGTTTCATAAAAACTTTTGTTGGCTGTTTTTATCCGCATGTTTTCATCAAGTACGATCAGCGGTTCTCTTGTTGTAGATACAATTGTTTCAGCATAATTGCGTGCGGATGTTAATTGCTCATTGAGGGTAATCATTTCCTGGTTCACCACTAACAATTCCTCATTGGTACTTTGCAGTTCTTCTTTGCTGGTTTCTAATTCTTCGTTCAGACTTTGCAGTTCTTCACTGCTGCTTAATAATTCTTCGTTGTCGCTTTGCAGTTCTTCGTTCGTGGCCTCCTGATCATCTGTAATGTTGCGCATATCTTCATGCGACAATGCCAGCTCTTGCTCAAGCTGATGGATGCGAAGGTCGCGATAGTCTATTTTAGCCTTGTCCTTTGCAGACTTCTTCTTACCATTTTGCTTTTGAGTTGCTCCTTCCAGACTGCTACTTCCTGCAATTGGAGTATGGTGAAACAAAACAAGGTAGTAGGGCTCTACCGTTTTTGGGAGCGGAATAATTTCAATGGTTAGTATTGAATTGACGTTATTAAGCTGGATAGGAATGTTTTCTTTTGATACCTGCGTTTTCTCTTTTTTTGCTTTGTGCAGTAGATTGCGCAGCTCAAAACCCAAGCCGTGTCGCGCCAACTTTATTAAATTATGGCTGGGCTTTCCGGGTAACTGCTCCAGGTAGGGTGTTGTGTTACCTCTGAAGTTAACTATCTCCATCGCTTCATTTACAATTACACCAGCAGGCGTATACTTGCTCAGCAAAATATCGTCAGCTGTTTTCTGGAAGTCTGTGATAAGGATTTCTGTTTTCGAATTTCTATTAAATTCTTGTTTGCCTGTTTCCCCCCGCAAATTTGCTGTGTGCATATATTTTACGGGTACATCGTTGCGTATAAATAGTTTTTCATTTTTTTTCGTTAGCGCAAAAAGGTTCTGCACACTGTTGGCAGATTCCGTTCTGCCGAGCAATAGTTGTCCTTTCGAGTTTAAGGCGTAGTGAAACGTTGTAAGCGCTTTTTTTTGTAGATAAGGCTCCATGTAGATAAGCACATTGCGGCAGCTAACCAAATCCATTTTTCCAAACGGTGGATCCTTCAAAAAATTATGGATCGCAAATACACACATATCGCGCAATTTGTTTTTCACATGATATACATCATTCGATTTGGTAAAATAATCTTTCAGACGCGAAGAACTTACTCCAGTCAATTCCTTTTTTGTATAGATTCCCGAACGTGCTTTTGCAATGGCGGGTTCGCTAATATCGGTAGCGAATATTTGTACTTTTTTTTGATTTGTTCCCAGGCATTCTAAAAAACATATTGCCATGGAGTAGGCTTCTTCCCCTGTGCTACATCCTGCCACCCAAAGGCGAATCGGTTCGCCAATCTCTTTGGCTTTTATAATCGTTGGAAAAACGGAATCACATAAATAATCAAAGGTCTTAGGGTCGCGAAAAAAACTGGTTACAGGTATGAGTAAGTCTTGATATAAAGCGTCTTGTTCTGATTTTGTTTCCCGTAAATAATGAAGGTAAGTGGTTGCTACGTCCTTGTTGTTAAATGCCATTCTACGGAGTATCCTTCTTCGGATTGTGGTTTGTTTATAATACGAGAAATCGGTGCCTTTACGGATTCGCAACAGCAATAAAATTTGTTTGAAAACATCCACCTCTTCTAGCGCAATGTTCTCTCCCTTCTGATCAAGGAGGTGTGAACTTTTGTTTATTGCTAAAATCTTGCGTGCTATTTTATCGGGTGACATGATGAAGTCAACAACACCAGCATGTACCGCACTTTCAGGCATTGCTCCAAAGGCGGCTGATACCTGGTCTTGTGCAAACGTAAGACCTCCATGATCTTTGATGGCCTTTAACCCTAGCGTACCATCAGATGCTGTACCGGATAAAACCACACCGATAGCATGGCTCTGATGCACCTCTGCAAGCGATGTAAAAAAAAGATCGATCGGCAAATTTTTCTCTTTCTTACTTTGGGCTGGCCGAGGACTGAGTTCCAAAATGCCATCATTGGCGAGGAGCATTTTATTACTGGGTATAATATAGATGTGATCGGGTTCTACCTTTATATCGTCCGAAATTTCCAGTACAGGAATGGACGTAACTTTTTGCAACAAGTCGGCTAAAATGCTTTCATGGTTGGGATCCAAATGTTGCACCAACACATATGCCATTCCAGAATTTTCGGGGATCGCTTTCAATAATTTTTTAAAAGCCTCGAGTCCGCCTGCTGAAGCTCCAATTCCAACTACAGGAAAATAATTCTCCGATTTAATGAGCGGTTTTGGAAGCGTGGGCTTTTTTTTCTTTGCTTTCATGTTGTTGGTTGTTATTGCGAAAGCACAAAATTTTCTTTTAGTGGCTGATTAAACATTCCAGTGGCCCAGCGCTGCTGAATGGTGAGCATAGCGTGTTGAATTAATCTTTTAAGATCTTCAAAGCGGGATGGCTTACGCATATAATAATGGGCTCCGTTTACATAGAGCTTATCGGCCACATCACTTTGGAAGGAGGTAGAAAATATAATGACGATGAGGTTTTGCAACGCATTGTTTTGCTTTATCTCCGCCAGACATTCAAAACCATTTTTGCGAGGCATGTTCAAGTCCAAAAAAAGAATATCAGGCGGCTGATTAGATACTTTTGTGAGCCACTTCATTAATTCTTCTCCATTGTGAAATATGGTCAGCTTAGTTGATTTTGCCACCTCATGAAATGCTTCGTTAAAAAGAAAGCAATCATCATCATCGTCATCAGCAAGAAATACGGAATTGATTTGTTTTAACATCGCTTTGCTGTGTGATTACTGTAAGGTAACCATAATCGCAGCCAACTCGACTATTACTGACCGATTTATATTTCCCTGGAATAAAATGAAGCCCTTCGACTTCATTAAGTGCTATTTTATCAGAAAATACTTGCAGGTTGATATGCCTGCAAATAACCTTTTACCTCCACTCAGATTAGGTATTTCACGCGTTACAATTTTTTTGGAGAGATGGATTAGGGTATTCTAATTTTCAATAACCAATACGGTTATTCAATTGCAATCTCATAAGTTTTTCTGTTTTGTAAGGGTAATTTTCTCATTAACGAAAATATTTTCTTTCGATGCTAAAACCAGCTTAATTGCGTTGTAAATGAGCCCTTTAAGGTCTGAAAATTTGCCAGGCTTACGCACGTAATGATTTGCTCCAGCCTTATAAATTTGTGTAATAATTTCTTGATTAGAATGCGTAGACAGGATAACCACAGGAAGGTGTCGTAGCGCAGCGCTATACCGTATTTCACTCATGCATTCAAAACCATCCTTAATCGGCATACTGAGATCCATAAAAACAACATCCGGAAGTTCTTGTGTTTTTTTATTGAGTGACTCCATCAATTTTTTGCCGTCACGAACAATTAACAGTTTTGTTACTATTGGCACTTGTTGTATTGCTTCTTTGAATAGGATGCAATCATCTTCGTCATCGTCCGCTAATAGGACGGATATATTTTTTAGTACGCTCATGAAATATCTGTTTAGACCATTTGTTATAAGTGTGTCGTAAAATGATGCCAATGAGGTAACCCGTTATAGTTTGACTTATATAGGAGCTGCGACCAAATCCCTGACTATGCTTTACTACACTCTGGGGGTTAAATCTCCACACAATAGGTATTTATGTTCAGGATTGCCAATAATTAATTTGCTGGAGTAGAATTATCTAAATCAAATCCTTTAGATCAGGAGTATTGATTGCCCGAGCATTTTTTCTTCCGGAAATATGAAATTTTTTGGCTGTGTGGACGCTTTGAAGGCTTTCATGGTAGTATATATAGAATTTGAATTGTGGCATTGACATTCTAATATAAGCTTTAGCGTTGGATCGATGTATGGTCTTGATAAAACTAATTTATAACATTGAAGAACGAGAAAATCAGACATTTCAAATGCCTACAACGATTTTTATGCAGGAAAATACGGTGAAATCAGTTATCAAAAACAAACTTAATAATTGAAGTGATTATCTTTAATCAAGATTTAAAATTAAAGACTATGAAATGAGCATGATTTGGAAAACACCAATCGAGGATGAATATCAATCATGCGAATTCCATGTGACCGATAAAAGACAAATAATATGCACATGAATAATTCAATCCAGTTGCCCTCCTTGGATTATAAAGGAAACGAGCAAAAGAAAATGACCTTGCACTTATTTTTACAGATCATAGGAAAAATCCGCTTGAAGTTAACACCTCGAAAAAATCATTGGTGGTACGTAACGGAGTATGTGTCCACAAAGGGTATTACTACCGGATCCATCCCCTACAACGAGGGTATGGATAGTTTTGAAATCACGGTCGATGTTCATCAACACCAGTTGGAAGTCAGCACCAGTAAAAGTGAGTCTGCGAGTTTCCTGCTGCTGCATGGTCTAAGTGTTGCGGATTTCTACGCTCAACTTTCTGCGATTCTTAAGCGATTCGCAATACCGGTTTCGATACTAGACAAGCCCTTCGACCTTAAAATTGACCAATCATTTGGGAAGATCAAGGAGTACCACCATTACGATGAAGCGTATACCAAAGACTTCTGGCGTATTCTGCTTTGGGTGGATGGAATTTTCAAAGAGTTTAGTGGTCGCTTTTATGGGAAGACTTGTCCGGTCCATCTTTACTGGCATTCTTTGGACCTGGCCGTCACGCGTTTCTCGGGCAATCCGGCACCCGCTATGCCTGCCACTGCCAGGTTATCAGACAAAGATGCTTACTCGCACGAGTGTATTAGTTTTGGTTTCTGGGGAGGAGACGAAAAAATGCCCGAGCCTGCCTTTTACTCCTATACCTACCCTTCGCCTGAGGGATTGGATCAGGAGCCTTTGAAGCCGGCTGCTGCTTCATGGGTTGATAGTAACGGAAGTCCCATGGCCATACTAACCTATAATAGTTTATTAAAATCAGCTGATCCACGTACGTCTCTTCTTGATTTCCTCGAATCTGCCTACAGCGCAGGAGCAAAAAAGGCCAACTGGGATATCGGTAAATTGAAAGTACCGAACCTCCATAACATTTAAAATTGGAATATATGATAACCAAAGAATATTCAAACAATGAAGTAACCATTCTGTGGAAACCAGAAAAATGCATCCATTCCGGAATCTGCGTGAAAACATTGCCCAACGTTTACCATCCTAAAGAAAAGCCATGGATTAATCCCAATAATGCCAGCAGTCAGGAGCTGATCGATCAGGTTGCAAAGTGTCCGTCAGGCGCATTGAGCATCAAGAAATAAGAAATCAAAGGCAATGGTTAGAATAGAGCGCGAGGAGAACGGTAGCAAAGGACGATTTGCCTTTTATGAGAAAGATGAATTTGCTGGAGAAATGACTTATGTATGGGCTGGAGTATCCATATTCATCATTGACCACACGTCTATAGAACAAAAGTTTCTAGGCAAAAGATATGCTCACATGATGTTGATCAAAGCAGTAGAATTTGCGTGAGAAAAGGAAGTGAAGATTCTTCCGCTTTGTCCATTTGCGAAAGCCCAATTTGACAAAGACAGTAGTATAGCAGATGTTAAATACTAAAAACACTACCGCCAACAAAAAACGATATGGCGAATGGCCCAGGCGAAGATCGTGTGCCCACTATTATAGTTTCGCCACCCAATCGCGGATGAACGTTTTGACGAAAATATTTATCTTGCTATTGCGTTTGGTCACCCAAGCGAAGCACGTGGCAGGTGAGACAATAACCTCCTAAAAAGCCAGCACTGCAAATAGCCACTCATTAACAGTCATTTGAAAAAAGGAAAATTAAAAGATAAAATGAAGAAAAAATATTTAATCACTACAGCACTCATCTTAGCATTCACAGCAGGGTATCTCATGAATAAAGGCTTTGCACAAAAGCAGACAGCTTTAACAGAAACAGAAAAACCAAACAGTATGAAATTAGGAGCATTTTCAATTAGTCTTAACGTGAAAGATTTAAAGACATCAAAAGAATTCTACGAAAAATTAGGGTTCATAGTCTTTTCAGGGAGCATGGAACAGAATTATCTAATAATGAAAAATGGCAATGCACTCATAGGACTTTTTCAAGGTATGTTTGAAGGCAACATTTTAACGTTTAACCCAGGTTGGGATGAAAACGGAAGTAACGTAGATGACTTTGACGACATACGTGAGATCCAGAAACAATTAAAACAGAGCGGACTTACATTGACAAGTGAAGCGGACGAAAAAACTGAAGGTCCTGCGAATCTTATATTGACCGACCCTGACGGAAATGTGATTTTACTCGACCAACATCGCTAAAGATATATAGATCGGTTGATCCCCTAAATTCCCCACTCATAAAAAACTCCCCTTTCTTTGGTAATACCTGAACCAAACCCTTTACGTTTGCGTCTAACATTTTTGTTAAACACCAACGATAATGGGGATACCCGAAGCACAATCGGAAAAACTGATTAAAGACAAAGCTAAAATCCTCTTCTTTCAAAAAGGGTTTATGAACGCCACCACGCAGGAAATTGCAGACGAAGCAGGTGTCAACCGCACATTGATCCACTACTACTTTCGGTCACGTGAACAACTCCTCGACATCCTGTTGGATGAAACCCTGCAAGAAAAGAAAGACCGGATCATGGGTATTCTTTCCTCAGACCTTCCTTTTCGGGAAAAAATAGCACACTACATTGATACGCTGGTGGATTATGGGCTAACCTATCCATACCTCGATAATTTTATCATTAGCGAAACAGCCCGGCATCCGGACAGGGTGATTGCCTTTTGTTCAAAAGATAAAGCCAAGTCCAGCGACTTTATTAAAGTGCCCTTGGAAGCTGAAATAAAAGCAGGGCGGCTTGCTCCGATTTCTGCTGAGCATTTCATGGTCAACCTTTCATCGCTTTGCAATTATCCGTTGTTGGCAAAATCCATTTTGAAAACCATACATGGAATGACTGACACGACCTATCGAAAGTTTTTAACGGAACGAAAACAAATTATCTACATGACCATTTTCAATGAACCTATGCCCGATTTATCTACTCAAAAGAAAACAGCTAAAAATTAGCCACGCGCTTTACTGATCCTATGCAACTACTTTTAAATAAAACAAAAAAATACGCACGCTGGATTTTTCTGTTGCTACTAGCTCCACTAGCAAGTTTCGCGCAAGATGAATCTTCCGACAGTGTGTTAACCGCTGCATCACTCGACCATGTTGTCCGGTATGCATTGGAGCATCAACCTGCAGTTTTACAGGCTCAGCTTGATGAAGAAATTACCGAGAAAACCATTAAAGGCAAACTTGCCGACTGGTATCCCCAGGTAAATTTCAGTTATAATTATCAGCACTTTCTTGATTTGCAACAAGCTGTTTTCAATGGCATGGTTGTTCCCATCGGTGTGAAAAATTCCTCCTTCTTTCAGTTTACCGCAAATCAAACCATCTTCAATCGGGATATTTTATTGGCAAGTAGCACTGCGTCCACCGTGCGAATACAAGCCGACCAGAATATTGACCGAAGCAAGATGGATGTGGTGGTGAATGTCACAAAAGCTTTCTACGATGTATTGGCAACGGCTCAGCAGATTCGGGTAAATGAAGAATCCATTGTGCGGTTGAAAAGAAGTTTGAAGGATGCCTATAGCCGGTACAACAGTGGCGTTGCCGACAAAACCGATTACAAACGCGCAACGATTTTATTGGCCAACGCGGAAGCGTCTTTAAAATCAAACCAGGAAATATTTAAGTACAAGCAGGATTATCTGAAAACCCAAATGGGATATCCCAGCAATGAGGATTTACCATTGGTATACGATACACTTCAAATGGAGAATGAAATCGTGATGGACACCTTGCAGCCCATTCACTATGCAAGTAACATCGAATATAAAATGTTGCATACACAAAAAGAATTACAAGATGCCAACGTGAAATATAGCAATCACGCATTCCTTCCAACAATAGGTGCCTTCCTGAACTACAATCTCAATTATCAGAATGATAGTTTCGCGGAATTGTATGGTAAACGGTTTCCGTATTCGTTTGTGGGAGCATCTCTTTCTTTGCCACTTTTTCAAGGAGGGAAACGCATGAAGAAAATCCAGGAACAAAAATTAACCCGTGACCGGATTGATGTAAGCATAAAGAATCTTGAAAGCAATCTCAACACAGAATATAGCCGGGCGCTTGCAGCGTATAAAAGTAACCTGAAAAATTACCAGACGCAAAAAAGCAATGTGGACCTGGCGCAAGAGGTTTATGAAATCGTGGAGTTGCAATATCGCAATGGGATCAAAACCTACCTGGATGTGACGGTTGCTGAAAGCGATCTGCGTACCACCCGGATTAATTATTTCAATGCTTTGTACGCTGTACTTGCCAGTAAGGTAGATGTACTTCGCGTGCTTGGTCAAATCGATTATACAAATTAGAAATACCTCAACCTATGTCACGAAAAAAATTATACCTCTATACGCCTCTTATCCTGTTGCTGATTGCTGCAGGTTGTGAAAAAAATCAACAGACCCTCCAGGGACCGCCACCGGTTGCTGTAACTGTACAGCTGGTTACGGTGGCAGATGCATCCTATTATGATGAATATCCTGCCATCGTAAAAGCACTGAATGAAGTAGAACTGCGCGCACAGGTGAATGGATACATTACGGCCATCCATTTCAAAGAAGGTGAGCAGGTAAAGAAAGGACAAAAACTTTATTCCATCGATCAACAACAATCGCAGGCAACCTATCTGCAGGCAGTGGCAAACCTTTCTGTACAGGAAGCAAACTTGGAACGCGCAAGGAGGGATGTGGAGCGCTATCGCGAGTTGGACAAACAAGATGCCATTGCCAAGCAACAAGTAGATTATGCAGAGTCAACGTATGAAGCTGCGAGGCAACAAGTAGCGGCAGCAAAAGCTACCGTGCAAAGTGTTCAGACCAATGTTCGATATGCAACAATTGTGGCGCCCTTTGATGGCACGATTGGAATTTCATCAGTAAGGTTGGGCACATCAGTTTCCCCCGGCCAAACCTTGCTGAATACCATTTCATCGGATGATCCGATCGGTGTGGATATTACTGTTGATCAACGTGAGATTTACAGGTACACAACATTGCTTGCTGCGAAGGAATCGAAAAACGATTCTACCTTCAGGCTTTCTTTCAATGATCAGGTGTATCCTGAATTTGGAAAAATCAGTATTGTTGATCGGGCAGTGGATGCACAAACGGGTACAATCAAAATGCGCATCGTATTTCCCAATCCCGACCACACCTTACGCGCTGGCATGAGTGGAACGCTGAAAGTTTTAAACACGAAAGAAAAATCGATTGTGATTCCTTACAAAGCAGTGAATGAGCAGTTAGGTGAGTTCTTTGTATACATGCCTGACAGTTCAAAAGCAACACAACGAAAAGTGAAACTCGGCAAACCGATTGGCAAGAACATCATTATTCAGGAGGGACTGACAGCAGGCGAGCAGATCATTACAGAGGGCCTTCAAAACCTTCGCGAAGGCACCGCGATTGCTATCGCCTCATCCGAGAATAAAAAATAAGAAAACTACCTTCTTTAAAATAGAAAAATGATATCAGATGTTTTTATAAAAAGGCCAGTCACCTCCATCGTTACTTCGTTGGTGATTGTATTGGTGGGCATCATCGCGATGACCACCTTGCCCATTTCGCAATACCCCGACATCACGCCACCAACTGTTTCCATCAATGGAATTTATGTGGGTGCTGATGCGCAAACGGTTGAACAAACTACCACTACTGCCATTGAAGCACAAGTGAATGGAACCCCCGGCATGTCGTACATGTCGAGCAACAGTACCAGCAGTGGTGTGAGTAGTATCACCGTTACATTTGATATCGGAACCGACATCAACATTGCTACACTGGATGTGCAGAACCGCGTAAGTGTTGCGGAACCTTCCTTGCCGGAAATTGTAAAACGGTTGGGACTTACTGTACGCAAAAGAAATCCAAGTATTTTCCTTGCCCTTGCATTGTATTCCCCGGAAGGAACACACGATGCAACTTTTCTTGGAAACTTTGCAAACATCTATCTTAAAGATGCCTTGCTTCGGGTAAAAGGTGTGGGTGATATTTTTTCTGTGGGTGATGATTTTGGTATGCGCATCTGGTTGAATCCGGAAAAGCTTGCCAGTTTGGGATTGACAACACAAGAAGTGAATGCTGCTTTGCTCGAACAGAATTTACAAATAGCAGCGGGCTCAATCGGAGGAACGCCACAACCCACCAATCAAACATTCGAATACAATGTGTTGACGAATAGTCGGATCAATCGCGTTGAAGACTTTGAAAATATTATTGTGCGCTCAAATGTACTGGGTGGAAATATCGTTTACCTGAAAGATATTGCGCGCGTTGAACTTGCCAAGTTTAGCTATGGCAACCATCCCTTCGTCAATGGGAAGCCTGCTGCTTTTGTATTACTTTATCTTGCACCTGGAGCAAACGCACTTTCGACAAACGAAGGTGTAATCAACGCACTTACGGAGTTGAAGAAAAGTTTTCCCAAAGATGTTGATTACCTCGTGCCCCTCGAAACAACTTCCGTTGTGGAGATTTCCATTCAGGAAGTTGTGTATACATTATTGGAAGCCCTGGCGCTGGTTGTGTTTGTAGTATTTCTCTTTTTGCAAAATTGGCGTGCAACGTTGATTCCTATTTTGGCAATTCCAGTTTCATTGATTGGTACCTTTATCTTTTTCATACCCTTTGGTTTTACGATTAACACACTAACACTTTTTGCTTTTGTGTTGTCGATTGGAATTGTTGTGGACGATGCGATTGTGGTGGTGGAAGCGATTCAACATAATATGGATCATCACAAGCTTTCTGCAAAAGATGCCACCATCCGTGCGATGAAAGAAATTTCTGCTCCTGTAGTGGCCATAGCATTAATTCTTGCAGCAGTGTTTGTTCCTGTAGGATTTATTCCCGGCATTGTTGGAAAACTCTATCAACAGTTTGCCATTACCATTGCAGTATCGGTGATGATTTCGGCTTTCGTAGCGCTTTCACTCACACCAGCGTTGAGTATGTTGCTGTTAAAACCATCCAACCTGGAAAAGAAACGTAATTTGTTGGATCGCTTTTTCTATCGCTTCAACCAATGGTTTGATAAAGTGACCCGTTCGTATACAAAAGGTGTACATACCTGGATTAAAAGAACACCCTATGTGCTGGTGATGATGGTGTGTCTGTTTGTTGGATTGTTCTTTATGTTTAAAAACAAACCGACCGGGTTTATTCCAACAGAAGATGAGAAGCGGATGTTTGTTTCGTACGAAATGCCCGAAGGTACTTCTACAACAAGAAACATTGAGATTCAACTTGAGTTGCAAAAACGTATTGGATCTATCCATGCGGTGAAAGTTGTGGGTGGACTCGCGGGGTTAAACATTCTTAACTTCTCCAATAAATCAAATGTAGGAACGCTGTTTGTGAACCTCAAACACTGGAACGACCGCGACCTGGAAACCGAAAGTGTTCCGATGGTGATGGAAGAAATCCGAAGACGAACAGCCGACATTACAGAAGCAAGAATACTGGTCATCGCACCTCCCGCTATTCCTGGCCTGGGGCAATCATCCGGGTTTACCTTTGAGTTACAACAAACTACGAGTACGGATGATATAAAAACATTCGAAGGGGTAATGCAGAAATTTCTGGGGGCCGTTAACCAACGTCCGGAAATTGCCATGGCCTATTCATTCTTTTCTGCGCGTACCCCCAGTTATAAAGTAGATATCGATAAAGAGAAAGCGAAACAACTTGGTGTTTCCGTAGCGGAAGCTTATGGAACATTATCCACTTTGTTGGGAAGTAGTTACATCAATGATTTTAATGTTTACGGTAGGAATTTCCGGGTGGTAACACAAGCGGATACCATGTTCCGAAAAGATATCAGCGATATTGGTAAATACCATGTGCGAAATAATGTGGGAGCGATGGTACCGCTCAGTACACTCATCACTACCAAATTGATTGAAACGCCCGCTGTGATTTCACACTACAACATTTATCGTTCAGCCGAAATAATGGGGACTGCAAAACCCGGCTATAGCAGCGGCCAGGCAATTGAGGCGTTGAAGGAAGTTGCTGCCGAGGTATTGCCCGTTGGCTATGGTTATGAATTTGGCGGAATGAGTAGTGAAGAAATTAAAGCCGGAAATAGTGTGGGAATGATTTTCGCGATCTCTATTGTGTTTGTATTTCTCTTTTTGGCAGCGCTGTATGAGAGTTGGTCTGTTCCGTTTTCGGTTTTGTTTGCCGTTCCGATTGGAGCATTCGGTTCAATCCTTACGCTGACATTGTTGCCCAACCTTACGAACAACATTTATGCACAGATTGGATTGATCACCCTCATTGGGTTGGCTGCGAAAAATGCGATCCTGATTGTGGAGTTTGCAAAAGAACGTGTGGACAGAGGAATGGAAATCGTACAGGCAACACTGGAGGCCGTGCAACTTCGCCTTCGCCCGATCTTGATGACATCGCTTGCTTTTATTTTAGGCGTGATGCCCCTGGCATTCTCAGCGGGTGCAGGAGCGGAAGCAAGAAAAACAATTGGCTGGACGGTAGCGGGGGGAATGGTTGCCGCCAGTTCACTCGCCATATTTGTGGTGCCGGTACTTTTTGTATTGATCACCAAATTTGCATACAGAAATAAAAAAATTGAACCGGTTGAAGAGCCATTGGCTCACTAACATTTACAAATAACTTGAAAGGAACGCTGCCGGGTAAAAGGGCAGCGTTTTTTTTGTGCAACTATTGAGATGAAAATCTATACTATTCACTTTATTGAAATTTAATACTACTTTAGTTGTGTAACGATACAGCGCGTGTATATCCCACGGGTGGGTATATGCTCGGTTGTTAGCGATCATTGGGTGAGCGTAGAATTTTTTACTTGACGTTCTACAAATAAACAGCTTTCTTTGAGAGCTAGAATTTATAAATTGGCAGAGAGAGCATACATAACACCAAACGTCCTAAAATGGGCACGAGAATCAGCGAAAATGACTCTTGAAGTGGCCGCTTCAAAGGTCAATAAATCTGCTGATCAACTTAAAGCGTGGGAAGAAGGACACGAATTCCCTACAATTAAACAAGCGGAAACTCTTGCTAAAGCCTATAAAAGACCATTTGCATTATTCTTTTTACCTGAGATTCCTAATGATTTTCAACCACTTCAAGATTTCAGAAAATCAAACTCAAAGGAATTAACAACTGGTTCTATTTTTATAATTCGAGAAATACAACAAAAGCAGAATTGGCTAAGTGAAGTAATGGAAGAGAGTGGAGAGCCACAATTACCATTCATAGGTAAATACTCAATTCATAGTCGTCCAGAAGAAGTTGCTGAAGACATTTTGGCTACACTTGAAATATCAAGAGCTTCCTTAGGCCAAGGATTTACCGTGAAATACTGGGTGGATCAAATCGAATCTAAGGGAATTTTTGTTTCAAGAACCAGTTTCATTCATTCAAAATTGCTACTTGACAAAGATGAGTTACAGGGGTTCGCAATTGCTGATCCATATGCACCATTCATTTTTGTTAATTCGCAGGACTGGGATGCACCCCAACTTTTTACGATGGTTCATGAACTAGCACATCTCTGGATTGCTGAAACAGGTATTTCAAATGACATTGAAATTGTTTCAAAAAACGATCATCCTGTCGAAAGGTTTTGCAATGAAGTTGCGGCTAATGTATTAATGCCGAAAGAACTGATTAGATCGTTTGATTCTCAGATTTACAGCAACTCCAAATCAGTTTACAAAGTAGCCAAGCTAATTGGAGTAAGCAGTTTTGCCCTAATTGTAAGAGCCTTAAACCTTTCTCTAATTTCCTTAGATCATTATCATATGCTTAAGGAGCAGGTTCAAAAGGATTTTAATGAATTTCTCATTCGGGAAGAAGAGAAAAAACAAAAGGCTCAGCAAAAGGAAGGAGGCCCTAATCCCTACTTATTAAGGGTAAACAAGAATAGCCGGCTATTTACGCAATACGTTTTAGATGCATTTAGAGGAGGTAATATCGAGCCCACACAAGCGAGTACATTATTGAGTACTTCGATAAATAATTTTTCTAAGCTTGAACTTCAGATTTATAAATGACCGATAGCGCATCTAATCTTTACTGTTTGGACGCGAATGTTCTGATTCAAGCATGGCAAAAGTATTACTCTCCTGAACTGTGTCCAGAATACTGGAATAATCTTATTGAACTAGGTAAACGTGGAAGAATTTTTATTCCTAGTGCTGTCAGAGATGAGATTGTCCGCACAGAAGACGATCTTTCAGATTGGTTAAAACAAAGCAAAATTCCTATAAGACCAGTAACTGAGCGAGTGACGATTGCTTTACAAAACATCTACAGTGCAGATCCAAAACATAAATTTTTAGTTGATAATACAAAAGCCAGATCATTAGCTGATCCTTGGATTATTGCACATTCAATAGTCGAAGGGGCAACAGTTGTAACAAAGGAAGAGAAAGTAACTCAGCTTGGTTCTAATCGAATAAAAATTCCGAATGTCTGCGATAATATGAAAGTGCGATGGGTTGATGACTTTCGATTTTTACGTGAAGTTGGAATAAGGTTTAGCAGCAGGATTGAAAATTAACGAATCGCCAACAAAGATATAGCCCATACCTCTAATGAGCTACTTGAGAGTGTAGCGGACGTTAAGCTCGATTCACAAGCTTGGCACGAAAAGGGTTAAATATTTATCTTTACTAAAAAGATAAATTGACAATGCCAACGATTTAAAGCTGCATTGTTTGCGAAAAAGAGGTACAGAAAGCATAGAATCATTCATCACCACATCTTAAAATTTCACAATGTGTTGGAAAATTCTGCCAACCCTGATCTATGGAATTATAGTTTTTTGGCAGGTGGGATAGTATTTATGGCAATCGGATTTACCATAATCTAAAACCGACAACATTTTACTACCCGACTGGAATAATAAAAACAATGCATGACAACTGGCAACCAGCAACTGCAATAACCAATACCCAAAAACAACCCAACTGGTGGAATAGCATGAAGTGATAAGCTTTTTTTTAATTGCGGCTTCATAATTTCGGCTCAGATCACCTTCGTTGCTTTTACGCTTTTCAAAAGCAAAAATCGATTGCGGTAAAAAAATTGTTACCTAAAGATTAAACACACACACCCACACAGCATATTGTTAACGGATCAATAATCTTGTTTTAATGCCTCTGTCACAGCTGCTGTTGACTTTTGGTTTCCAATAAAACACGAAACCATATGCTCAAAAATTTACTCAAAAGGAAACCATCTCAAGGCAGAAAATACTTTTTGCTTTTGATTTGCTGCATGGTGTCCGGTTATGCCATGGCGCAACGCACCGTAACAGGAAAGGTAATTTCCAGTGAAGACCAATCACCGATTCCCGGTGTAAACATTATTGTAAAAGGAACTACCTCGGGCACAACGACCGATGCGGATGGTAGTTTTAGTATTTCAGCATCCGATGCAGACGTACTGGTATTTTCATTTGTAGGGTATCGGTCCTCAGAGGTGCAGGTAGGCACTCAAACACAAATCACCGTGTCGCTTAGTGAAGATGCGAGTACCCTTGGAGAAGTGATGGTGGTAGCCTATGGCGTGCAGAAACGTTCGGATGTTACCGGATCAATTGCCAGCATGAATAGTGAAGACTTTAATAAAGGTGTGGTGACGAACCCCGGGCAATTGCTGCAAGGCAAGGTAGCCGGTGTGAATGTCACGAGTGCCAGTGGTGAACCAGGCGCTTCGCAGGATGTCATCATCCGTGGTGTAGGAACTCTTAGGTCAGGCAATACCCCGCTGTATGTAATTGATGGATTTCTGTTAGACAATTCCCCCACAGGTGTTGCTACCAATCCGCTGAATTTCATCAACCCAAATGACATTGAAAGTATGCAGGTATTGAAAGATGCTTCTGCCACCGCGCTTTACGGTGCACGTGGATCGAACGGTGTTGTTATAATTACCACTAAAAAAGGAAAGCAAGGACAATCCGAAGTGAACCTGAACGTATCCACGGCCTGGTCTACTGTAGCCAACCAAATGGATGTTTTCAGTCCTGGTGAGTTCCGTCAGCAAGTACCGGCTGCGGGTGGTGTGTTG
The DNA here is from genome assembly GCA_041746855.1 of Cyclobacteriaceae bacterium. GTDB lineage: Bacteria > Bacteroidota > Bacteroidia > Cytophagales > Cyclobacteriaceae > JBGTGG01. The sequence goes on from JBGTGG010000467.1 coordinate 17,264, forward strand.
GAAGATTTTGGAGCCAATACCAACTGGCAGGATGAAATTTCCCAAACCGGCATATCAAAAGACATTAACCTTTCGATGCGTGGCGCCACCGATAAGTTCGGATACTATGCTTCAATTGGCTATCAGGATCAGGAAGGTATTTTGAAAAACAGCAGCCTGAAACGTTACGCAGCCAAACTTAGTATGAACCAAACCGCTCTGGATGGCAAACTAAAAGTAGCCTACAACATTACAGCATCGAATACCAATAATTTGCGTCCGGACAATACGGCCATGGTAACGGATATGTTGCAGCTTAACCCTACGATTCCGGTTTATACGAATGGCACACCAACACCTCTTGATAACATGCTCAACCCGATGGTGCGCTACGACCTCTATAGTGATGAAGCCGTGAACAACCGCATTTTAGCAGGCATTACTCCGTCATTAGAAATCATCAAAGGACTAACGTATAAATTAAATCTTGGCTTTGACTATTCGGCCACTTCGCGCGATTTTCAATGGATACCGTACGCCTTATTGGAGGGATTTGAGAATGGAAGCTTGCGTACGGACAACATACAGAACACCAACCAATTGATCGAAAACACATTGGCATACCAACTTGAAAGAGGCAAACATTCTGCTACCTTACTGGCAGGCCAGTCGTATCAAAAATTCTACAACGCTGCAAGAAGCATTTACACGGAAGGATATGCCGACAATGGTGTAGAGCCCAAATACCAGGATATTGTGTCCACCGAACTTTTACCTATTACTATTTCATCAACAGCAGCGGAAAACGAATTACAGTCGTTCTTCGGCAGATTGGACTATTCTTATGCGGGTAAATATTTATTGACGGCCACTATGCGTGCTGATGGTTCATCCAACTTTGGAGAAAACAATAAATATGGTTACTTCCCATCAATAGGCTTAGGATGGAATATTACGGAAGAAGGTTTTTTCGAAAGTTCGGTTGTCAACAATTTGAAACTGAGAGCAAGTTGGGGGCAAACAGGAAACCAGGAAGTCCCAGGAAAACAAACCAAACTTAGCTATACAGAAAGCAAGGGCAACAGCAACACGTATCCTTTGGATGACAATGCCTCCACCTTAGATGATTATCCTTACGGTACTATCTTCGCCCGATCGCCTAACCCAGACTTGCAATGGGAAGCCTCTACGCAAATGAACATTGGTTTGGACTTTAACTTGTTTGATTTCCGGTTAACCGGTGCCCTTGATTATTACAACAAAGTGTCTGACAACATTTTGTTGTTCTTTAAGACATCCGATCCTATTAGTGAAAATTCCTTCCAATGGGCCAACATCCCGGATATGGAGATCAGAAACTCAGGGATTGAGTTAAGCCTGGATTACAACAGCAACCCATCAAATGCATTGACTTACAAACTTGGCGGTAATTTTTCTACTATAAACAATAAAGTGGTCAACTCTCCATTTACTATTTTAACTACTGGTGCTGCACAGGGAGGTGGACAAACAGGAGCCACCATCAACGGATACATCAACGGTGAACCTATTGGTTCGTTTTATATGCTGGAGTTTGACGGAATTGGTGAAGATGGGCTGAGTAAGTTTGTCGACAATGTACCAGATGGTGAGATTCTTGAGAATGACAGAAAAGTAGTGGGAAGCGCTCTGCCTAATTTCTTGTATGCTTTCCATGTTAATCTCGGATACAAAGGATTTGCGCTTGGCCTGAACTTTAATGGTGTTTCTGGAAACAAAATCTACAACCACACGGCCATGTCAATCTTTACGAAGGGCAGACTTGCTTCCAACCTCAACACTACCGATTTGGCCAGCGAGTTTCCTGATGAAGATATCACCAACTCCAATACCGTATCAACACGGTATTTGGAAGATGGTGGTTACCTGAGACTCAACAACGCATCGTTATCCTATACATTACAGCCGCAACAAATTGGATTAAGCAATGCCTTCTTTAAAGACATTCGCTTGTCGCTTACTGGTCAAAACCTGTTTGTGATTACCAAATACTCTGGCTTTGATCCGGAGGTAAATACCGGAACACCAAATGGTGAGATTCTTACGTATGGCATCGACCGGTTTACGTATCCTTCGGCAAGAACCGTACTCGTGGGCTTGAACGTGACCTTTTAAGAAAATAAAGTCTGACAACAGTAAAAATGAAATTAAAGAAAATGAAAAATAAATTATTCACCGCACTATTGATCAGCGCATTAAGCGTTGGATGTACTTCGTTGGACGAAGAAATACTGGATGAATCACTGACAGGACAAGGCCTGGCAGAAGCAGTGAGCGGAGCCCTCGCACCTGCCTACGGTCAGCTTGGTCTGACCTGGAGACATACAAACTACTTCGGTCTACAAGAGATCGCTTCTGATGAAGCCATCCTACCGTATAGAGGAGGAACCGACTGGTATGATGGCGGTAAGTTTATGGATATGCATAAGCATTTGCCAACTTCTGGAAATGGTTTGGTCAATGATGCCTGGGTACAGCTTTCTAAAAACATGGCCAGGGCCATAAACGCCATAGAGGTGCTAAGGCCGCTCTCCGAAAGTGGGGATGCACAAGCTTCCGGAGCACTTTATGAAATGATTGCCATGAGAGGGTATCTTAATATGTTGATGCTCGATAGTTGGGGGCTTGCTTTCAAAAAAGACCAGGCCTTTGAAACTTCTATAATCCTACGCGGACAAGAAGCGATTGATTACATCCAGTCTGATTTGCTCTCGGTAGCTGATAAGATCAATACCGACAGGGGACCTGGAAGGTTAACACAAAATGCAGTTTGGGCATTGCTCTCTCGCCTTCATTTGAATGCTGCGGTTTACCGCGATCCGTATGGCACACCAAACTTTACACCGGAGGACATGAATAAGGTTGTTGAATACAGTAACAACATTATCAATTCAGGTAAGCACACACTGTCGCCAGAATTTTTTGAACTTTTCAACGATGAAAATCATACGAACCCAGAAATTATTTGGGCGATTGATCAACGTGGAGTTCTTGCCAGTGAACATAGCCGATGGACCTATTGGTCTATAGCAGGTTCTTTCTTTGGAAGACCTGAATTTCCATCCTCTGATGGAACAGACGGCCCGGCAGCCACTTCTGATTTTTATCAAACCTGGATGGATGCGTATGCAGACCCGGCAGAAGACGCACGCTTCTATCAGAAGAACGTTATGATACCGGATGCATTACAAGACCTCACGGGGGTATCACCAGCCAATGATGAAGATCACTATTTCTGTATAGCAGCCCAGGACTTTGAAATGGACAGAGGTATTTTAAGAGGTGTAATATGGGGACCCCGAAAAGGTGGTGATGGACAATTTCTTACCTGTGATGGAGGCGTGAGGATTTATCCGGTCATCCAAACCAAGGGGAATGGTCCGGACAGAAATGTGGATTATGTAAACCATACCGAAATGGTGGATTTCTCCAACGAAGGCAGAAGGCATGCTACTGGTTTTCGGTTTGCTAAATATCAGTTTAGCCGCACCTCTCCTAATGCAAATGATTTTAGCAGCATTGACCTGGTGTTGATTCGTTTGGGCGAAGTGTATTTAAATCGTGCAGAAGCAAAGTTAAGATTGAACGATGCTGCAGGTGCGCTTACAGACATCAACTTCCTGAGAGCTTCTAGAAATGCGAGGCCTACGCAAACGCCTCCCGCTCTTGCCACCATGGATTTGGAAACGCTCTTCCGCGAGCGTGGATTTGAACTTTACTGGGAAGGCATGAGAAGAACCGACCAGATCAGGTTCGGTAACTATGAAGATGCCTGGACGGAAAAAACAGATAGCGATCCACGCAAAAGATTATTTCCCATTCCGCAACAGGCCATGGACGGTGCGTCAAACACACCCGGTTATTTGGTGCAGAATGCCGGATATTAAACTGATCATTATTTGATATTCAAAAGGCCGGGAGTATTGCTTCCGGCCTTCATTTATGGTTAAACCAGTAAGCCACATTTAAGGAATACCTTGTCGAACCTTACCTTCTAATAGTTTTAAAATTCTTTCATACAGATCAAAAGACAATGAGAAAAATAGCAACACTTTTATTCATCATGACAACGGCCATTTCATGCCAGCAACATGAAAACCCCATAAGAGCTAAAGAGGATTCTAGAACGAATCCCAACATTATACTTATGATCGGTGATGGCATGGGTCACGCGCAGGTAACGGCAGCCACGTACTGGAACCCTGGAAAATCAAATTACTTTAGGTTTAACACGGTGGGGCTTATCAACACGTTCAGTACCAACAAAAAAGTAACCGACTCGGCAGCGGGTGCAACGGCCTTCGCTACCGGATCAAAATCATATAACAGGGCCATTAGTGTAGCTCCGGATAGTTCCCGTCTCAAAACTATTCTGGAAGAGCTTAAAGAACAAGGCTATCAAACCGGGCTGATCAGTCTGACTACAATCACGCACGCTACACCTGCTTGTTTTTATGCGCACGTAACGGATCGTGATATGCACGAAGAAATTGCTGCTCAATTAGTAAATGCCGATGTTGACTTTTTTGCAGGCGCAGGATGGGAGTATTTTACAGAACGGGCTGACGGACAAAATCTGCTTGGTGCATTCCAACAAAAAGGATATACCATCGACACCACAGCTTTGCCTGCTCAGGTGGAAGGTGGAAAAAAATACGGTTTCCTGTTGAACAAAAACACGATGCCATCGAAAGTGCAAGGCCGGGGAGATTTCTTAAGAGAAGCAACACAGCTAGCTTTGGAATATTTTAAGCAAAGTGATAAACCTTATTTTCTGATGGTAGAAGGTTCGTATATCGATTGGGGCGGCCATGCCAACGATGCTCAGATGATGATACAAGAGTCGGTTGATTTTGATCAAACGATTGGTCTCGTACTCGACAAAACCAAAGACGATACGCATACACTCGTGGTCGTCACAGCTGATCATGAAACAGGGGGTGTAGCCATCGGAAAATATTATGAAGAAAATGAAGGAGGTAAACGCGTAGAGCAGGGAGATTCGCTTGCCGTCTATTTCAATACCGACCAGCATACCGCTGTACTCGTACCGGTCTTTGCCAAAGGCTACCGCGAGGAACTATTTAGCGGTGTTTATGAGAACAACGAAATATACCATAGACTAAAAGAAGCCTGTAAGCAAAACCAAGAAATCATGAAGGAGCAGTAGGTTGTTGGAGACTGCTTTTTATGGTTAATTTTTTTACAGGTTTAAATCATAGTACGATTATGCTAAAGCAATTCCTTGTCATCGTCCTGTTGGCCTCTTCTTTTTTGGAGTTACCCGGACAAAGCCTGAAGCATGTAAGACTTCATGCGCATAACGACTATCAACACCAAGTCCCGTTTTGGTTAGCCTTTGTGAATGGGTTCGCGTCCATAGAAGCAGATGTCTTTCTTCAAGATGATCAATTGTTCGTGGCGCATGAGCAGAAATCCATTCAGCAAGAAAGGACGTTGACCTCCCTCTATTTTCAGCCTATTGAACAGGCATTGAAACTAAACTTATGGAGCAACCGGCAGCTACAACTTTTGATAGACATAAAATCGGATGCCTATAAAACGCTTGATAAAATTATCGAAACAGTAAAATCCAATTCTTCCATTATCAAAGCGACCGAAGAAGGAAAACTTGTGTTGGTGATTTCAGGCAATCGTCCTGCTGCTGCTGAATTTTCAAACTACCCGGATTTTATACACTTCGACTATCAAAGCCTTGACGATCCGGGTGATAAAACCTTGGAAAAAATCGCCATGATTAGCATGAGCTTCGCACCCGTTTCGCGATGGAATGGCAAAGGCCGACTGGTGGATGAAGACCTCAAAAAAGTAAAAGAGATTGTAGCAAAAGCGCACGCACTCAATAAACCCTTCCGGTTTTGGGCTACACCTGATTCTAAAACCGCATGGCAAACATTTTCTTATTTAGGTGTTGACTTTATCAATACAGATATGCCTGGCGAAGCCTCGGCATACATGAGCACACTTGCGCAGAATACCTACTCTTCTCAATCTCCTCATACCATTTATCAACCTACTTTCAAATCGGATGGCACATCAACAAACGTTAAGAATATCATTTTGTTAATTGGTGATGGCATGGGCCTGGCTCAGATTTCCGCAGGGATGTTTGCCAACCATAATCAACTTGCCTTAACACAAATTAAAAACCTGGGACTAACTAAGACACAATCCGCTGATGACTTTACAACCGACTCGGCAGCGGGTGGTACAGCGTTGGCTACAGGTGAAAAAACCAAAAACAGATATATCGGAGTTGACCCGAATGGCAAAAATCTCCTGAATTTACCCGAACAAATACAACACATGGGTTTCCAATCAGGCATTGTAACTACTGATCATCTCACGGGCGCTACACCTGCTTCTTTTTATGCGCATCAAACCGAAAGAGATTGGTCTGCTGCAATCGCAAACGACCTTGCCAAAAGCCCGGTTGCTTTGGCGATAGGCGCAGGAAAGTCAGATTTCAAAAACAATGACATTCTTAAAGATGCAAATATCAAAGCGGTTGTATCACTTGAAGAATTAGTAAATTCCCGAGAAGATAAAGTGGCATTCTTTCTTTCAGAAAATAGTCTGCCCGACAAACTACATGGACGAGGCAATGTTTTCCCGGATGCGGTAGCTGCAGCCCTTCAATTTCTTTCTAAAAAGAAAACACCTTTTTTCCTGGTTGTTGAAGGAGGATTTATTGATTCTGGTGGTCATGCCAATAACACCGGGTTGATCGTAGAAGAAATGCTGGACTTTGATTTAGCTGTTGAACAAGCCTTACGCTTTGCTGATGAAAATAACGAAACCTTGGTGATTGTCACAGCCGATCATGAGACCGGTGGCTTTTCACTTCCGCATGGTAATGTGGATAGCCGGACTATAGAAGGTCAATTTCATTCCAATGACCATACCGGTATCATGGTTCCAGTTTTTGCCTATGGCCCCCATTCACAAGATTTCTGTGGCGTGTATGAAAACATTGCCATCTATGAAAAAATTATGAAAATCATAATCAACTCATCTACAGAAAAAGATATCCGTCCGAAGTAGGGCAAAATTCTCCCTTCCCGACAAGATTAAAGCCTGTTCAGCATTTGTTGATCAGGCTTTTTTTATCTCTTTCGAATTATGTTCTAAATTGCCTTTTCTTAAAAAATACTAGAAAAGTGGTACAAACCAATTTCTCAGATGAAATCATTGATGCACTGTCCATCGACTGCGTAATCTTTGGTTTTGAAAACAGCGAGCTCTCCGTATTGCTTGTAAAACACGGACAGGGGATTTCCAAAGGTCAGTGGGCATTGCCCGGTGGCTGGATCAAATACAATGAAAGCATGGATGATGCCGCCATTCGAATTCTCACTGCACAGACTTCCGTCACCAACATCTACCTGGAACAACTCAAATCTTTTGGTGGTGTTGACCGCTATCCGGGCAAGCGGGTTATTACAGTGGCCTACTATGCGCTGGTCAATAAAGAAAGCTTTGTGCTGCATCCGGGGGATTCGGTTTCAGATGTTCAATGGATCAGCGTTAAAGATATTCCAAAAATGGTGTATGATCACCAGCAAATTTTTGACTTTGCTTTTAGACAATTAAAACATAAAGTGCATCACGAACCGATTGGGTATAATTTGCTTCCCAAAAAATTTACATTATTACAACTTCAGGAGTTATACGAATCCATTTTAGAGACAAAGCTGGATAAGCCGAACTTTCGCAGGAAGATGATCAAAACAGATTTATTGGTTCCGTGCAATGAAAAGCAGACCAACGTAGCGCACCGTGCAGCAAACCTCTACAAGTTTCAAAAGAAAGTGTACGACAAGTTGGTGGAGAAAGGGTTTATGTTTGAAGCTTAACTGCTTACTTTGTCAAAAAGTTTAATACAGTTTGATTGAATGCTGCAGGCTCCTCAATAAATGGAAAATGACCCGATCGGTTTAAGATCACCAATTGTGAATTGGAAACATTCTGGTTGATTTTGTTAATTGCTTCCATCGGAATATTATCTGCCTTACCAGCAATAACAAGCACGGGAAAGGAGAATGCAGCGATCGACTCATAATAGTTATAGGATTTTAAATCCGGACCGAGTCCTTTATAGAGGGCAGATGTGGCTGTGTGATAAGTGAGGCTAAGCCCTAGCTTTAATCCTGATATTTTAGACCGGTCATACAAGGAAGGAAGAAAAAACGACTTCATTAATTTTTCTGTTGTTGCAAGATCATGGTTTCTAAAGGCTTCAGAGTTCATGAGTGTTGCACGTTCAATACTATCCTGTTTTGTTGTTCTTGTTTGCAACATTTTCATCGACTCTGCCTGATACTCCAAACTTAAAGGAACCGGATTGGAAAGAATTATTTTTTTAACATGCTTTGGATATTTTAACCCATAGTTCACTGCCAGAATCGCTCCCCAGGAATGTGCCAGGATATTTACTTTCTCAACGCCTAATGATTTTCGAATTCCTTCGATATCATCCACAAAAAATGAAAGCGAAAGGGAATCGGTTGAGGGGATCACAGACTCCCCGCACGCACGTTGATCATAGTAAACAACTTTTATTTTTTCCGCCAACGGATCGAGGTACGGTTTGAAATACTGATGATTTAATCCCGGACCACCATGAATTACGATAAGCGGTTCACCTTTTCCTGCTTCACTAATAAAAAGTTGCGTGCCGTTGATTTTCTGTAAACCTTCCGAAGGTTGTGCATTCGCTACGGTCGAAACCAGAAGCAAGAAAATACTGAAGGCCACTTTTAGTTTCATTGTTCAATTATTTAAGTTTCCAGTTTCCAGTTACCAGTATCCAGCATCTAACCTCTAATTATAATAATGCTTCGGTGCATCCTTTTTCAACAACGATCCCGTTACCGCTGCAAAGCCTCCAACCAAACCACCCACTACAACCATTACCAGCATTAGCAATGCTTTGCTATTGAGCTTCAGAATAGCAGCAACATTTTCCGCCAGTGGCATTGCTGCATTTATATCAATCAGGAGTGCTTTGATCAGCCAGAGCAAACCAATTCCTAAAAACCCTGCAAAAAAGTTGGCATTCGATTTCATTACATAGCCAAACACAAATGCGCTGATGGCAATGCTCCACCATGGCAGAAACAGTTCGAATAGAAATGCAAAGACAGCGATAAAGAGTAATTGAATTATAAATTTCATCGTATATTTTTTTTTGTTATTTTTTTTCTTCTTGACAGATTAAGGCTGCAAAATACTCGTCACTCAGAGCCTGCCTGCGCGTAGCCGCTATACTACACGAATCGTTTCGCATTGTGAAGCTTTGGCAAAGGCAGGCGTCAGCGAAGAGTCTTTGGAGCATGAGATTGCGTGCAAAGATTCTTCGGTCCCCGATTCTTGGGGCCTTCTGAATGACGGTACTTTATTTAATTCTTGTTCGTGAATATTCAATTAGTTTTTTGGATTGAGTTCAGTAATATAAAGAGCACCAGTCATTTCCGGCTTCTGCATAAACTGCAAATTGTAATATTTTCCTTTTGCCCAGTGATCAATCAAATTGTTATAAAACCTGCTGCCCGGATTTCCGGATTGCCCACCCGGATAAACGGCAACTGCTTCAGGGCCGGACTTTTTCATTTCTACAATCATCCGCCACGAAGGTCCCCAACGGGATGATGTGGCATTTACAATCCCTGAATTACCACCCGTCTCAACATGATAACTGAGTGGTTGTTGACGCAAAAGATGTTCAATCGATGTGTCTTTGTAATCACTCCAACGTGGGGGTGCATTTTTGTCTGTTTTCCATTTCTCAACGTCTTCAACCGAAATCTTAAATGATTTTTGAATGACCTCTTTGGCGGTCTCTTTTTCCGGTGTACTCTTAATGTCAAAGAAATCAAACGCGGGATTTTCAGTAAGCAGTTTTATTGTTGTATAATCCGTGGGGTAGGAGAGCACAGCATTTTCATTTTTCATCTCATCCCATATCGAACGGAATAAAGTGTTCCACCATGCCTCGTAATACGAAGCACCTTCCGATTCAATGGTATTGAAGTAATCCCACTCGGAAAGGATTTTGAATGCAGCTTTTTCTGTTTCACTTAATGTTGTTTGATCAATGTTTTCCAACATCATGGGCAGGCTCTCCTTTGCCTGTAGGTTCAGATTGTCGCCTTGCAATGCCATCATATCCTGAACGGTAATACTGGAATCTGCACGCAACACATCATTGATCCTTCGGTTGCGGTATGCTTCATAACTGGTGGAAGTAACAAAGTACGGATAGCTCGCATCCACCGGATACTGGTTGGCAGAACTCACAAACCCACGCTCAGGATTTTTATCCATTACGTTTTGCTCATTCGGAATGTAGGCTTGCCATTGCGTTGAACTGATGCTGCCATCCAAAATAAATTTCCCTTCCAACTTTCTGCGCACCGGAAAACGGCCTTGTATGCGCATTGCAATATCACCCGATGCTGACGCGAATACAAAATTTTGTGCAGGTGATGCATAATGATTTAACGCTTCCATATAATCCCCATGGTTTTTAGCACGGTTAAGTTTGTAAAAGGTCAACAGTTCTTCCGATTCATCATGGGCCATCCAGCGGAAAGCATAATTTTTTCTGTTGTTTTCTGCCTGGAACGTTTCGTCATACGTGATAGGGCCATGCACCGTATATAATACCGTATCGTAAAAATCTTCTCCACCACGTATTGAAATTTTTTCAATCTTCTTTTGAACGTCTTTCCAATCACCATCAAACTTGTACTGGCTTTTGGTTTCATCTTTAAAAGAAATCTCGAACCAATCCACCAGATCGCGTTGTGCGTTTGTTACTCCCCATGCAATCGAATCGGTAAAACCAATAATAATATTTGGTGCACCGGGCAGGGAGACGCCCATTGTATTGATGCCGGGTGCGTTCAATTGGATTGCATACCAAATGGAGGGCATCGATAAACTTAAATGTGGATCGTTACATAAGATGGGTGCACCACTTGCAGTTTTGCTTCCGCTTACTGCCCAGTTGTTGCTGCCAATGGTTGGGTTGGGTGTTTCAAGATTGGAGACATTTATTAATTCTGTTGGAAGGGCGAAGGGAATGCTATCCATTTTTACCGGAATAAAATTCCAACTATTTGGTTTCTCCACAATCGGATCGGCAACACCTTCATTGTCCGGATATAAAATTTCCACAATTTCTTTTCCAAACAAAGAAAGGGCGTTCGTCATCTGCATGTCTTTGTCACCTTTGTTCAACGTCTGCGCCATATTCTTTAATAAAAGTCCACATTTTAAAGGTGTCCACTGTTCGGGTTCGTAGGCAAGTAGTTTATATTCCAGCGGAAGGTGTTTATAATCAAGTTGGTTGATGTAGGCATTGATGCCAGCGGTATATTGCTCTACATTCATTTTTGCTATGGGATCATTTTCCATCGCGCGTAAAGAATTTTCTGCAGCCATCACCATTCCAAACCTGCGTTGGCCACGATCGTAATCGATTGCTACATTTCCAATAATTTCAGAAATCCTTCCGGCAGCAGCATGCGTTTGAAATTCCATTTGCCACAAGCGGTGTTGTGCCGTAACATATCCTTGTGCGAAAAATAAATCTTCATCGTTTTCGGCAAAGATGTGTGGTATCAAAAGGCTATCGTAAACGATTGTAACTTTATCTTTTAATCCGGTGAGCATAATTTCATCATCACCGGTAAATTTTTTTGATTCACTGTTTTGCCAGAAGCCATGAAAAGGGTCGAGAAACTTGCCAAAAGGTGGAATACGGCCTAATCCCGGTAATTCCCAGCTGTTTTCTAGGATATAGATGAGGAGAACAGTAGTGATAAGGGACAAAGAAAATTTAAGAACTTTCATTTAATCGGGGTTATTAACACCATAAAGTAAAAAGCTTTTCCTAATTTTCGGGATTGTTTCACCAAAATCTTTTCATTGAAACGAATTTTAGAACTGTACACCAAAGATCAGGTTCGGAAAGCTTCCGCAATAAAGGCTATTTTCTTTGATGTGGATGGTGTTTTGACGGACGGGAAGATTGTTTATGATGATTCGGGAAAAGAAAGCAAATCTTTTAATGTGAAAGATGGACTGATTATCAAATACCTTAAGAAATACAAAATATTGACGGGTGCCATTACCGGTCGTGAATCTTCTATTGTCACCAAACGCATGGCAGAATTGAAAGTAGACTTTTGTCACCAGGGAATTGTTGATAAGCTTTCTGTTTTTGTAAAGCTTGCCAAGCATTACAAATTAAAAATGAAAGAAGTGGTTTTTATTGGTGATGATTTAAATGATTTAGAAGTGTTGAACACGTGTGGCTTTAGTGTTTGTCCTGCTGACAGTCCACGCTATATAAAAGAACAAGTCGACTTGATCACAAACGCGCGTAGTGGCGAAGGCGTATTGCGTGAGGTCGCAGATCTTGTATTGGCTGCACGTGGCGAATTGAGTAAAATACTGAAAGGATAGTGGAGCTGATACAGATTTTTGTAATCGCGGTCGTTGTTTTTTTGGTGGTTTCACTCTACAAGGAAATCTTTAACCCTGCTTTTACTTTTTTTATCTGCGTGGTGGCGCTTTTGCTGGTTGGTGTTTTATCGCCTACCGATTTATTAAAAGGACTTTCAAATCCCCAGATCATCATCATCTTTTTGTTGATGCAGGTAACAGCAGGAGTGCGCAGTATTTTTGGCTCTGAATTTTTTATTAAAGTTTTTAGTACTTCCTTAAGTCCGAAGCGATTCCTGTTGCGCATGATGATGGTGTCCTCAACATTTTCAGCATTCCTCAACAACACACCACTCGTTGCGTTCATGATTCCGTATGTAAAAGATTGGGCGGAGCGAACGGGCAATTCAAGTTCAAAATTTTTAATCCCGTTATCGTATGCGACCATCCTTGGCGGGATGATGACCGTGATTGGAACCTCTACCAACTTAGTGCTGAGCGGATTGTTGACAGAATACAATTTGCCGTTGTTGAAATTTACCGATTTCCTTTACCTCGGATTAGCAGTAACGGTAACCGGATGGATATATTTAATGTTTGTCGGATATAAACTATTGCCGGACCATTCCAACAAGATAGACTTCGTACGTGAACACTTAAAGGAGTACATAGTTGAAACCGAAATTTTCCATAACTCACCACTCATCGGAAAATCCGTCAAAGATGCGGGACTCAGAAACCTGCAAGAACTTTTTCTGGTGGAGATTATCAGAAAGGAAAAAATTATTTCCCCGGTTTCCCCAGAAGTTGTGTTGGAGGCAGAAGATACCTTGTTCTTCTCCGGAAACACGCAGTCTATTTTTAACATGATTAAAGAAGACAACGGATTGCAAATTCCCAAACACGAAAAAATTCAGGAACAATTTAATTTTGTGGAAGCAGTGATCCCTGCCAATTCTGATTTGATAGGGGCAAGAATAAAAGATTCCGATTTTCGAAAAAGATACAACGCATCCATTGTTGCTATTCATCGTGATGGTAGAAGGGTGGCAGGAAAAGTTGGTGAGTTGGTACTTTCGGGTGGTGACTTTCTATTGTTGTTGGCAGGTGAGAATGGCGAACAACGCAAGAATGAGAAAAATTTATTTTTCATTTCCGTGCCGAAAGCACTGGTCACAAAACAATCCAGTTGGTTAAAGTGGTTGGGTCTTGGTTCCATACTCGCATTGATTCTCGGCATTACCGGTGTAATCAATCTCTTTACAATTTGTGTATTGATACTATTGGCGTTGGTGCTGCCCGGAGTCCTCAAAATAAAAGACATCACACAAAATATTGATACCGGCCTTTTGATGGTATTGGTCTGCTCCCTCGCGATTGGTGTAGCACTCGAAAAATCTGGAACAGCAGCCCTCATGGCCACCGGGATTTTAAAAATGGGATCTTTGATGGGCCCTGTCGGAGTGATTAGTATTTTATTTATCGCCACTATTTTCCTTACTGCGCTAATTACCAATGCAGCCGCGGTATCGATTGTATTTCCAATTGCATTGGCATTAGCGTCACAAACGCAATTGCCTACTACACCTTTTTTCGTGGCGATTGCCTTTGCTGCCTCCGGGGATTTCATGACTCCGATTGGCTATCAGACTAATCTGATGGTATATGGGCCGGGTGGGTACACTTTTAAGGATTTTTTTCGCGTTGGGACTCCTTTAACTGTTATATATGTTGCAATTTGCGTCCTCTTTATCGCATTTTACTATAATTTAATCTGACCGTGGATAATTTATACCCTATCGAATCACAAATTAGTCGCAAGATGCGGCAGTCTATTTACGGACAGAAAAGCATGGTCATTTGGTTTACCGGGTTGTCGGGCTCTGGAAAATCCACGTTGGCCACCGCGTTGGAAGTTGCGTTGTTCAATGAAGGCTATCGTACCTATTTATTGGATGGCGACAACATCCGCACCGGACTAAACAAAGACCTGACCTTTACAGAAGAAGGCAGGAACGAAAACATCAGGCGCATTGCCGAAGTATCCAACTTGTTTGTAGATGCAGGTGTGATTTTACTCTCCGCATTTATTTCACCTTTTCGTGCTGATCGGGAGCAAGTAAAAAACATTGTAGGCGAAGAAAACTTTATCGAAGTGTTTGTGGATTGTCCGCTGGAAATTTGTGAGCAACGGGATGTAAAAGGGTTGTATAAAAAGGCCAGGGCAGGGGAGATAAAAAACTTTACAGGAATTGATTCCCCATACGAAGCACCGGAAGACCCTGCAATCGTGGTGCCTACGCACATCGTACCGCTGAAAGAAGCAATAGAAGAATTAATGGAATTTTTAAAAGACAGAATCGCGATATAAAATGAGCCAGTATTATTTAGACCATCTCAAGGAACTTGAATCGGAAGCTATTTATGTAATCCGTGAAGTGGTAGCACAATTTGAAAACCCATGCTTGCTTTTTTCAGGCGGCAAAGACTCGATTATCTTAGCACACCTTTCGAAGAAAGCATTTTATCCCGCACGGATACCTTTCCCGCTTGTACACATCGATACGGGCCATAACTTTCCTGAGACGATTGAGTTTCGCGATGCCCTGGTAAAAGAACTGGGCGTTCGCTTGGAAGTAGGATTGGTGCAAGAAAGTATCGACAACGGTGAAGCAACCGAAGAGACCGGGGTGAATGCAAGTCGGAATGCTTTGCAAACGGTAACGCTGCTCAGCACCATCGAAAAAAATAAATACGATGCGGCCATGGGTGGCGCCAGGCGCGATGAAGAAAAGGCGCGTGCCAAAGAACGTTTCTTTTCTCACCGTGATGAGTTTGGTCAATGGGATCCTAAAAACCAACGCCCGGAATTGTGGAACATCTTTAATGGTCGAAAAAATATGGGCGAACATTTTCGCGTGTTCCCGATATCAAACTGGACAGAGATGGATGTTTGGAATTATATCCTTGCTGAGAACATTGCAATACCTTCTTTGTATTTCACACACGAACGCGAAGTAGTAGAACGTGATGGAACATTTTTGTCGACTTCCCCGTGGCTGCAACTAAAGCCAAATGAAAAGCCATTCATGAAGCGTGTGCGGTTCCGCACCTGTGGCGATATGCCCATTACCGGAGCGGTGGGGTCTGAAGCAGATACATTGGAAAAAATTATTATCGAAATCTCAGCAACCCGGACAACCGAGCGCGGCACCCGTGCCGATGACAAACGTTCGGAAACAGCAATGGAAGACAGGAAGAAGGGGGGGTATTTTTAACTAGATGCTAGATGCTAGACGCTAGATGCTAGATACTAGATACTAGATACTAGTATCCACTAAGAACCAACAACAAACAACGAAATAAAAAATGAATCAGTTACTACGATTTACAACTGCCGGAAGTGTTGATGATGGAAAGAGCACATTGATCGGTAGACTATTATATGATAGCAAATCTATCTTTGAAGATCAACTCGATGCCATCCAGCAAAGTAGTACGAAGAAAGGATTTGACTATGTTGATTTGTCGTTGTTGACGGATGGATTAAAATCCGAGCGTGAGCAGGGCATCACGATTGATGTAGCCTATCGTTATTTCGCGACACCGAAGCGTAAATTTATTATTGCTGATACTCCCGGTCACATTCAATATACACGCAACATGGTAACGGGTGCCTCGACTGCTAACCTGGCGATTATTTTGATTGACGCACGTAAAGGATTAGTGGAGCAAACATACAGACATTCTTTTATAGCATCGTTGTTGAAGATTCCGCACATTGTGGTGTGTGTAAATAAAATGGACCTTGTTGAATATAAGGAAGAGGTTTACAATAAAATTGTTGAGGATTATAAAGCATTTTCTTCCAAGCTTGCAGTTCACGATATCCAGTTTGTTCCAATCAGTGCATTGAATGGCGACAATGTGGTGAATCGCTCCGAGTTGACACCTTGGTATCAGGGAGCAACTTTACTGCATATGTTAGAGACTGTGCATATCGAAAGCGATTTTAACCATATTGATGCGCGGTTCCCGGTACAATATGTGGTGCGACCTCAAACAAAGGATGATCCCGACTTCCGTGGGTATACCGGTAGGATTGCCGGAGGAATTTTCAGACCTGGAGATGAGGTTGTGGTATTGCCTTCCGGATTTTCTTCTAAGATTAAAACCCTTCAGTTGGGTGAAGAACCGTTAACCGAAGCCTTTGCGCCAATGTCAGTGACCATGACACTGGAAGATGAAATTGACATTAGCCGCGGGGATATTATTGCGAAGCCCAACAATCAACCCAAAGCCGAACAGGATATTGATGTAATGATTTGTTGGATGCACCAACAGCCGGCAAAAGTAAATTCAAAGTATTTTATTCGTCACTCTACAAAAGAAGTGAAAGGCGTGATCAAAGAAATCCAATACAAAATGGACATCAATTCCTTGAACCGTGATGAGAATGCGGAGGATTTGAAAATGAACGATATCGCACGTGTACGCATCCGCACCTCACAACCTTTGTTCTTTGACAGCTATCGCAAAAACCGCTTTACCGGAAGTTTGATTTTAGTTGCAGAAGGAACGAATGAAACTGTTGGGGCGGGTATGATTGTTTGATTTTTAACCGCAAAGGCGGGAAGACGCTAAGGGAAATCTTTGCGCCTCTGCGCCTCAGCGGTTAGTTTTGTATTTGTTTAATTTAGAAATAAATATTCGTTAGGTGCAAAGAGAGCAACTGAATCAATTGTCGAAAGAAATTTTGGATGCATCGATTGCTGTGCACAAAGAGATGGGACCGGGTTTGCTTGAAAGTGTTTATCAGCAATGTTTATTGTTCGAGTTGAAACTTCGCGATTTGAGAGTTGGAAGTTTAGTTCCAATTTCGATTCAATACAAGGGACATCAATTAAACAAGGATTATATTATTGACATTCTAGTTGAGGATGAAATAATCATTGAGTTGAAGTCTGTAGAAGTTATTTTACCCGTTCATGAAGCACAAATTGTTAGCTATTTAAAATTGGCTGATAAGCGACTTGGATTTTTAATTAACTTCAATACTCCATTGCTTAAGAACGGTTTTAAAAGATTTGTAAATAATTTTTGATAATTAGGTTGATTATCTTTGCGTTTCAGCGCCTTTGCCTGCCTATGCAGAAGCTCCGCGCAGGCAGGCGGTAAAAAATAAAAAATGGAAAACTCAGAATTACATGAATTACTCGATGTAGCGATACAGGCAGCCGAAGAAGCTGCAATCGAAATTTTAAAGATTTACGAATCCGAAGATTTTGATACGGAGCAAAAGGATGATTTGTCGCCACTTACAAAAGCTGATAAGAAAGCGCATGAAACGATCATGCGGCATCTTGAGAAAACACAACTTCCGGTGCTAAGTGAAGAAGGTAAAGGTAATCCGTATGCAGATCGGGTGAAGTGGGAATATTTTTGGATGGTGGATCCGCTGGACGGCACAAAAGAATTCATCAAACGCAACGGTGAGTTTACGGTAAACATCGCGCTCATTCATAATGGAGTTCCGATTCTTGGAGTAGTAGCCATACCCGTAGCCAATGAAATTTATTATGGTGGTGAAGGACTTGGTGTGACGTTAAAAAAAGATGGCGTTGAAAGAACGTTGGAACAACGGAAGCCTGTCGACCTGAAACAACCCGGACTGCGTGTTGTGGCATCGCGTTCACATTTGAATGAAGAAACCGAGGATTTCATCAAAGGCTTAACCGATCCCTCCATGGTTTCCAAAGGAAGTAGTTTGAAATTTTTGCTACTGGTAACAGGTCAAGCCGATGTCTACCCACGGTTTGCCCCCACGATGGAGTGGGACACCGCTGCCGCAGATGCACTAGTGCGCGCCATCGGATTAGGGGTTTACCAACACGAGTCCACTGATTTGCTGGAGTATAATAAAGAGAACTTGTTGAACCCTTACTTTTTGTGTGTTTAACCGCAAAGGCACAGAGGCGCAAAGTTGAGGCTGTTTGGCGATATGACTTTCGAATGGTTGTCGGTTGCTGGTGGATTTGATAAATCTTGAACTTATTTGCACTTGGAAGAAATACATCAGAAGTATCTTACACCCAAACTACTGGCGACTGGCAACTGGTAACTCACTACAAACCACCTTTGCGCCTTAGCGCCTTTGCGGTTAATATTGCATTTCATGAACGCGGAGGAAAAACACTGGTTTGTATTCTACACCAAAAGCCGGCACGAAAAAAAGGTGTATGATCTCCTAGTAAGAAGAGGGTACGAGGTTTTCCTTCCCCTGCAAAAAGTAATGCGCCAGTGGAGCGACCGGAAGAAAAAAGTGGTCGTGCCCCTGTTCAACTCCTATATCTTTGTCTCGATCCATGCCCATCAAATCCAGGATGTGCTTCAGGAACCAGGTGTGGCCTGGAACATTCGCTATAATGGCAAACCTGCCGTTCTACATGAAAAGGAATACGATCTCATTAACCGTTTCCTTGAAACAGGTTTGTTACTGGAATCGGTGCCGATTGATTTTGAAAAAGGCGACCGGGTGGTAGTCATGAGTGGCGCACTCAAAGGAATCGAAGGGGCTGTTTTGCGTCATGCCTCCGGTAACAAGTTTGGAGTCATGCTGGAAGCCCTGGGCCAAACCATTTTGGCTGATATAGATCCGGGCTTGCTCAAGAAAATTGATTGAAGCCCAAAATGGGAAAACCCCTTTCAATTGACAAAAATCGGGACAAAATGCTAAAAAAAAGCTATTGAGTAGTTTTATTACTCATAACCATCCCTTATTTTTGGCCGGTGTTAGATACCCTCATTACATCCCGCACACGTTTGAAAATGCTGTTGAAGTTTTTCACCAACGGTAAGTCCACCGCCTATCTACGCGGGTTGGCCGAGGAATTTGGGGAATCTACCAACTCCATCCGCTTAGAACTCAATAAACTCTCCGAAGCCGGCTACCTGCTATCTTCCGAACAAGGCAGAACGATTGAATACAAAGCCAATCATGATCATCCCTTGTATCCGGATTTACGCAGCATCGTGCATAAATATTTGGGAATCGACAAAATCATTGAAACAGTAGTTTCGAAGCTGGGTGATTTGAAATACGCTTTCATCACGGGAGACTATGCCCAGGGAAATGACAGTGGGATGATTGAGTTGGTGTTGGTAGGGGATATTGATAAAGACTTTCTAAAAAAGTGCATTTTAAAAGCAGAAGAATTGGTGCAACGGGAAATTCAGGTAATGACGTTTTCTGAAGCCGAGTTTGATGCGGAAAAATATAATCCTACCACCACGCTGTGGTTGTGGGGAAAGTAATCTCGATTATCGGGGTTAAAATTTTATAAAACCTGTAGGTTCCAAAAATTGTAAAATGGGACTGAAAGGGCGGAGCTGGGAGTAATGGTTAATACCTAATTGAAGATACATTTAGTGTGTATGTCTCGTCAACGCTTGATCTCTAAAAAAGCCTTTAATTTGATCCGAATTCCCCTATATTTACCGCTTCGTTTACCCTCATCTATGAGAATTTCGGTTTTTATCCTTTTTTCAGCGCTCGCGCTTAGCAGCTGTGTTACGAATAAGAAGTTTGTCTACCTGCAAAAAGATGATGTCAATCCGGTCAAGGGCCAGTTGCCGATAGACACCGTTGTACGGACCTATCAGGTTGAAACCTATAATTATTTAATTCAGCCAAATGATTTGATTTCTGTCAGATTTGAGTCGCTAAGCCCGGAAGAGTATGATTTTCTGTCAAACAATGTGCAAAGACAGCAAAATGCAAATCCCGGAAACGCTTTACTCATTGGGGAACTCGTGGATGAAAATGGTGAGATTCCTTATCCCGTTGTTGGCAAAGTGAAAGTGGCAGGGCTTACTGTATTTCAATTGCAGGATAAGTTGCAACAAGTGGCAAATGATTATTTGGATAACCCGGTAGTGAAGGTGCGGCTTCTGAATTACCGAATGACATTGTTGGGGGAAGTAAACCGGGAAGGCACCGTCACCTTTCCAAACAACCGGGTTACGTTGTTGGAAGCCATTGGAATGGCAGGTGGGCTAACGGATTTAGCGGACAAGAAAAATTTAAAACTGATTCGCCAGATCAATGGGAAAACGGAAGTAGTGTACGTGGATTTACTCGATGAGAATTTTATCAATTCACCCTATTACTATGTGCATCAAAACGATGTCCTGATCACAGGTGCACTCAAGCAACGGCCTTTTCGAAAGTACTTTGGCCAGAATTTATCCCTTGTCATCTCTTCCCTCTCGTTGCTGATTTTAACATACAGTTTAATCAATCCGAACTAAGCGTGGATAATTCAAATTTTGACCCGTCCCATCAACCGCAGGCACCATCCGGCTTTACTCTGGACTTCAAGCGTGTTTTAGCGAGGGCAATCCGCTTTTGGTATGTGGTGGTTATTGCATTGGTGGTAGCATTGGCTGTAGCATTTTACAATAACAGATACACACAAAAGGTTTACCCCATATCCGCTTCCATTGTCATTATTGAAGCAAAGGAAGTGGGGGGAAGTGCAGACCTGTTGTTTAAAAATTCTTTGATCGATCCGTACCGGAATTACCTCAACGAACCGTATATCATCCGATCGTATCCGTTAATTGAAAAAGTAATACAGGATTTAAACTTTCACATCACTTTTCTAAGGGAAGGATACTTCATGACTACCGATGCGTATGATTATTTGCCGGTAATTGCTTCCTGGTGTGACCCCGATGAGATCAAAGAAGGAAAATTTATTTTCAAACTTGTGGATGAATCCCACTATTCCCTTGCGGAATTTTCTGACAATGAAAGTAAAAAAGCCAGCGTTTTTGCATTCAATGACTCCATCCAATTTGGTGGCACCAGTTTGTGCATCCGTACACTACCCGATCGTAAAATCGATAACTACATGGGGGTTTCTTTTTTACTTACGATTAAAACTCCAACAAAAATAGCTGCAGGCTATATCAGTAAATTAAAAGTGGAGTGGGCAGAGATGGGTTCCGGGGTAGTGAACTTGAGCCTCACCGGCACAAACGATCAAAAGGAAATTGATTTTCTGAATGGATTGATCAGTGCGTATCAGGCCCGGGATTTGGAGAAGAAAAATGAAACAGCCAGAAAGACAATTGAATTTATCCAGAAGCAACTGACAGGTATAAAAGATTCCTTGCGCATCGTTGAGTCCCAACTCGAGCGTTTTGGCAACAGCAGCCGCGTAAAAGACATGAGTGCGGATGCCCAACGTTTTTTGATAAAAATGGAAGAGTTTGAAATGCAGAAGTCTGAATTGCTGATCCGGGAGAACTACTACCAATACCTGAACGAATATTTAAAAAAGGGAGATGGCAACCTCGATCAAATCGTGTTACCATCATCCATTGGCATTGCCGATCCGGTGCTGAGTGCACTGATCACTAAAATGGTGGAGCTGCAACTGGAGATCAAGATGTTTGCGAGCCCTGAAAAAGAGCGAAATCCACGCGGTATTTTGAAACTGGAAAGCTTGAATGAGATCAAACAGAATGTGTTGGAATCGGTGAAGACCTTAAAGTCTACTGACAAAATAAAGATGGATTTCCTCAACAAACAGCTTGGGCAAATTGAAAGGCAATTGGATTTGCTTCCCGCTTCCGAACGGCAGTTGATTGCCGTACAACGCAATTATTCATTGCTCGAAAATTTGTATGTCTTCTTAATGCAAAAATTATCCGAAGCGAGTATCAGCGAAGCGTCTACCAGTTCTGGTATTTTGGTAGTAAACCCTCCGATGAAAGGGGGCGCTATCTCACCCAATCCGGTGCGGAATTATTTAATGGCCACTGCGATCGGGTTGGTGACTCCGTTACTCATTTTTATTCTTTTTGAATTGCTCAACAACAAAGTACAATCAAAAGAAGACATTGATAAGATGAGTGACATTCCGTTTTTAGGGGGTGTGGGACATTCTGTGGGGAGTACGTTAGCCGTGTTGGAGCAGCCCAAATCGGGAGTGGCCGAGTCTTTTCGGGCCATGCGCTCCAATCTCAACTTCTTTACCGGCAATAAAAACAAGCAGGTTTTTATGGTCAGCAGTTCCATCAGTGGGGAAGGGAAAACGTTTACCACCATCAACCTGGCCACGGTATTCGCCTTATCCGGAAAGAAAACATTGATTGTAGGCGCGGATATGCGGAGACCGAAAATTTTCGAAGACTTTAAACGCGCCAACCAATTTGGATTAAGTACCTACCTCTCCCGCCTTTCTGAATTTGACCAGGTGGTACAAGACACCGAAATCGAAAACCTCTTTTTCGTGAGCGGTGGACCTGTGCCGCCCAATCCATCGGAGCTCTTGCTCACCGATCGATTTGAAGCGTTTGTGAAAACCGCGATCGATCAGTTCGATTATGTGATCATTGATACGCCTCCGTTGGCGCTCGTTACCGATGCCTTTGTGATTTCCAAGTTTGCCAACCATACCGTGTTTGTGTTGCGCCAAAATTATTCGCCCAAAGCGTTTGTCAGAAGCATTGATGAATACTACCAAACAGGCAAGCTGAAGAACATGAGCATCCTGCTGAATGATATTTATAAATCCGGACTGGGCTATGGCTACGGCCAAAGCTATGCCTACCAGTATGGATATTCGTATGGCTATGGCTACGGTGCTGGCTACTATGAAGAAAATGGAAAAAAACGCACCACGAAGGGATGGCGAAGATTATTTAAAAAGGAATGAGCAGGTCACTGACCACTATTAAACCCACCAGCGGTTTTCGTTTTGTCAATCTCCGCGAACTTGTTGAATATAAGGATCTCCTCTATTTTCTGGTGTTGCGGGGTATCAAAGCCAAGTATGCACAATCTATACTGGGGATTGGCTGGGCGGTTATACAGCCGCTCTTTACAACCCTGGTTTTTACCATTGTATTTGGCAATCTCGCAAAGGTAACGTCTGATGGAATGCCTTATTTCATTTTCAGTTTAACGGGCATGGTCTGCTGGAATTATTTTTCCGGTACGTTGACAGAATCCACCAATAGTCTGGTGGCCAATGCCAACATGATTTCAAAAGTGTATTTCCCGCGTTTGGTGCTGCCGCTCGCGGCTGTATTTTCCAAGTTGCTGGATTTCATTATTGGAATGATCTTGTTGATTGTTTTTCTGTTTGTTTACAAAATCCCACTTTCCATCGAAGTGCTGGTATTGCCCTTGTTGATTTTGCTTTTGCTCATGACCTCCATTGGCATGGGCATGTTGCTGAGCGCGATGGCCGTGCAGTACCGTGATGTTCGGCACGCCATGTCGTTTCTTACACAAATACTAATGTATAGTGCGCCTGTGGTGTACCCGGCCAGCAGTGTACCGGAAAAATACCAGTTGCTGTATGCGCTCAACCCGATGGTGGGCGTGATCGAAGGATTCCGGGCAGCGTTGTTGCACACACGCCCGATCCCCTGGGATTTTATTGGGGTGGGTGCGATCGTAGCAATATGTGTGCTGGTGTGGGGCGCTTTGTATTTCCGCAAAATGGAAAGAGTATTTGCTGATGTGGTTTAAAAAATCCAGCCTTAAGCAATTTTTTGAGTACAGTTCTTCTGACGAAAATCGTCAATGGTTTATCAATTTTATTTTACTATTAGTAGTCTTTTCCATTATTGGAGCATTAAATAGTTGGATTATTGGAAAACGAATTCCACTAGATTCAGATACCATCTCAGTGATTTACGATTTCTTGGTAATCGAAGGCAAGAAAATGCAACTACTTTATGCGACTTTTAGTGTATGGGCAATTTATAGTTTAGTTGTAAAGAGGGATGGCAGATGGTTTGATCTTAACGTCAGGATTGTCTGTCTAGTTTGCATTGCAATGTTGGTATGGACATTTGGTCTTTTTAACTACAATTACTATTTTGATCAATTCCATTGGATAGATCGAATCGCTATCGTTTCATTAGGGGTTTTATCCTGTTATAGTCCACAAGTTATTCCTGTATTTTTAATTTCTTGCATTGCTGTCTCCAAGCAATTCTACTTTGATAACCTCTTTAGTTATACTTTTGCGGATAAGCGCATTATTTTAACCATTCTATGGTTTTGTTTTTTCTGGCATAATTTGCACAAACGAATAGCCAATCAAAGCGCCATTTTTTTTATAGTTACTATCGCAATAATTTTTCATTGGTATTTTTTAGCTGGGGTAGGTAAGATCAATTTGAACTGGATAAGCGAGAATAATTCCTTTTATCTAGCTTATGCTTCTTACTTACATGGATGGTACCATTTTATTGATAATGAAACCTTACAGACGTTTTTTCAATTTTTATTCAAATCAAATAATTTTTTCGAAGTACTTGCTTTGTTGACAGAAGTCTTTCTTTTTTTATTCTTCTTCTACAAGCGTAGTTGGAATAAGATAATAATAGGAATATATATATTCATGCATATTGCTATTTTCTTATCCACAGGTATTTTTTTTTGGAAGTGGATAATACTTCTTACTACTTTACTTCTTATTCTACTGATTGACAAGCATAATGCACTTTGTGTAAATGTTGGTGTGAGGAATCGTATTTTATTTTATACACTTGTTTTCATTCTTCCTTATTTGTTACGTACGACTCAACTCGCTTGGCTTGATTCAGGATTTGTCACAAAATATTCTATTGTAACATCGAGCGACCCGGGGGGGGGGTGGAAAAAGTTAGATTCTTCTTATTTCAGCCCGTATGATATTGCTTTTGCTCAAAATAGATTTAATTATTTAGATAAAGGCAAGCCAATAACTGGGACTTATGGGAGTACCATAAGTCATGAAATAAAAAATTATACATATGAGAAAGACTTGGGCGATCAAAGATTCTATACTGATTTTTTAAAAATGTCTGATTCAAAATTTGATAGTGCAAGATCGAATCAATTTTATGATTTTGTCAAAAGATATATGAACAACAAGCAAAATTCAAATTCAAATTCAAATATTCTTGACTACTTAAGTCCTCCTCGTCATATTTGGCAAGGTGAGTGGGAGATGCATGCAACTAACAAAAAGTCTCAAATAGGTTTGCTTATCGAAAGGTTTCAGATTAAGCAATTTGGAGAAATTTTGATTGATTCTACCTTGGTAGAAATTGGTAATGTAAATTAAAAATGAATAGTTCAATTAGCAGTGAGTAGTAGTATTGTAAATGTAAAGGGGGTAAGTAAACGCTATCGAATAGGCGTAGCAGAAGAGCGGAGTGAAACTTTTGCCGGTCAAATCATGGACATGGTGAAAGCACCACTGCGAAACTTGCGCCAGTTGCGATCACTTTCACGTTTTAAAGATGAAGATGAAAGCGTGTTCTGGGCGCTTCAGGATATTTCGTTTGATATTCAAAAAGGTGAGGTGCTGGGCATCATTGGTCACAATGGTGCCGGAAAAAGCACGTTGTTGAAAATCCTTTCGCGGATAACCGAACCTACTACTGGCGAAATAACAATAAACGGGCGGGTAAGCTCCTTGTTGGAGGTGGGTACGGGTTTCCACCCCGACCTTACAGGCCGAGAAAACATCTACATGAACGGCACCATACTGGGCATGCGAAAAAAAGAAGTAGATCGGAAGCTCGATGAGATCATTGCGTTTAGCGGAGTGACAAAGTACATTGATACCCCCGTGAAGCGTTACAGTTCAGGGATGAAGGTACGCTTAGCGTTTTCTGTTGCTGCTCATTTGGAACCTGATGTGTTAATTATTGATGAGGTCTTGGCTGTTGGTGATGCGGAGTTCCAGTCGAAATGCATTGGAAAAATGGAAGATGTAGCTGGGCAAGGACGAACTGTGATCTTTGTCAGCCATGATATGGCTGCTATTAGATCCTTATGCAACAAAGCAATTTTACTTCAAGGTGGAAGAATTGTCTATAATGGGGATGTTGATGACACGATTAATTTTTACTTACATAACAACAGAGCAGACAGAATCGTAATAAACCAAGAGCAAAGTTTGCTTAAATATGATACCTCAAGTAAAATCAAATTACTAAGTCTAATGTTTGAGAACCGTGGGGGAATTAATGCATTGTGTCCAGGTGATGAGGTAAAAATTATTTTAAGGTATACTGTATTGCCAGAATTAGTTGGGAGCCAAATAGATTTCGCTTTTACTTTTAAGGACAAAAGAGGTGATAAACTTTTTGTAATTGATAATATCCATTTACGTCCAAGCTCATTTGATTTTAGTTTGGGATCAATTTCTTTTATCTTGAACCATTTTCCATTGGTTCCAGGTACTTATAAATTGGATATTTGGGTTGCGGAAAAGGGAGTTAAGTTGATCTTCATTTCAGATGAATTTGAATTAGAGGTGGTAAAAATTGGTTCAAACAATTCTAGTAAAATCAAAACCAAAAAAAAGCATGGTTATTTCACAATACCGTATCAAATCAGCAACTAGTTACTATAATTAATAATGGAGTACTATTTTGACCAGATTTTATGAGCTCGAATGTTAGCAATTTCAGTAAGCATATCAACATCAAAACTAAGAACCACCTTTTTGTAAGAGAAGGAATTCTTATTGATAAAGAGACAGAAGAAGAGGTTGCTCGTGTTGTAAACAATGTACCAAGATTTATTGCTGCATACCAAGACTATGCAAGTAATTTTGGTTACCAGTGGAATAAGTGGAACTCTATTTTAAGTGATTCAAGAAATTCAAACCTCGAAGATGCGAAGTACAAACTACTCCTAAAGCGTACCCAGTTTGATAAGTTTGAAACATCAGGAAAGACCATCCTGGAATGCGGCTGTGGTGGTGGTGACGATACAGAAATACTTCTGAGGTTTCCGTTTTCTGAGGTGCATGCTTTTGATTTAAGCACAGCCGTGGATCGTGCTCGGAAGTTTCTTTCAGACGAGCGACTTGTATTGTCACAGGCATCCATTTTCGAAATACCGTACGCGGATAAATCCTTTGATTTCGTTTTTTGCCATCGGGTTTTGCAACATACCCCTGATCCTGTTCTTGCATTAAAATCGATATGTCAGAAAGTAAAAGTTGGCGGTGTTCTTTTTGTCCACTCCTATCACCGGTCGAAAAAGTACATGCAGCACTTTAAATATAAATACAGGTTTATAACCAAGCGCATTCCACATTTTTTTATCGAACAATTTCTGAATGTTTTTGCTACACCCATGCATGCTCTCAATTCACGGCTTTATAAAAGCAGATGGGGCAAGAAGTTTGCTTTTGGATTCATTCCCCTTGAATACTCGCCAAAGTATTCAAATTTTTCGAAGAGAGAATTAATTCAACTTGAAAAACTTGTGACGTTCGATGCGTTAACACCGATGTACGATACACCCATGCGGTGGAGTGAAATGAAATCAATCGTAGAGGCAGAGGGCTTTGAGATTAAGTATTTCAATGATAACCCTTCGGGTTCACCAATTTATCTTACTGCTGTTCGCAAATCTTAATGTGCGGGATTACCGGAATACTGTTAACGGATAAGCAGGCAGCAGAAGCGGACATTGCAAGGGCCGTTCAATCTATTGCACACCGCGGCCCTGATGGGTTTGGCATACACTCCATTAGCAACGGTAAAGGATACCTCGGGCATAGACGGTTGTCCATCATCGACTTATCGGCATCAGGTGCACAACCGATGTGCAATGAAGATGAACGTATTTGGATCACCTTCAATGGTGAGATTTACAATTACCGGGTGCTGCGCGAACAACTACTTGCAAAAGGCCATGTGTTTAAGTCGCATTCCGATACAGAAGTGTTGGTACATGGCTACGAAGAGTGGGGCACAAGTTTGCCTTCCAAACTGGAGGGAATGTTTGCCTTTGCCATTTGGGATGGAAAAAAAAATGAATTGTTCATTGCCCGTGACCGGTTTGGCATTAAGCCACTTTACTATTACAACGTTGATGGCACCTTCCTCTTTGGATCGGAATTGAAAGCCTTGTATGCTTATCAGCAGTTTAAGAAGGAAGTTGATTATACAGCCGTTATTGATTATTTACATTATTATGTGATCCCTTCCTCCAAAACCATTTGGAAGAATACCTTTAAACTTTTGCCGGGGCAGTATTTGGTAGTGGACGCAACCGGTACCCCGTCTGTGAATACGTATTGGGAAATTCAGCCAGGCAATGAAAAGGTTTCTATGTCTTCGGCTGCGGAGCACGTAAACACTTTACTTACAAAAGCAGTTGATCAGCATTTGGAAAGTGATGTTCCGGTGGGTGTTTTTTTGAGCAGCGGATATGACTCATCGGCTTTGGTCGCGTACACCAAAAAGTTCAAAGACCAGGTCAATACATTTTCCATTGGATTTAAAGATTCGAAAAAAACCGAGCATGTGGAAGCCGCAGCGCTGGCGAAGCATTTCCATACAACGCATGCTGAACAGGTACTGAGCGAAGACTACATGGATGTGCTGGAAGAGTTGCACACGTATTATGATGAACCGTTTGCAGTGACGTCTTTGGTATCGTATTACTATGTTTCAAAATTGGCGCAATCCCAAAACAAAGTGGTGTTTGCCGGAGATGGCGGTGACGAAGTTTTTGGCGGGTACAAATGGTATACAAAGATTGATCAGGCCTTTCAAAACCGTTCCCTGATTTCCAAACTTTTTCGGAGTGATACCGAAAACCTGAAGAAGTTTTATCAGTTGAATTATTTTGTTGAAATGGGCACAGATGTGTCGTGGGTAAAGTCGATCCTGAGTGATGAATTGAAATCCCACTATCCATCGGATGTTTATTGGGCGTTTGATTTACCGGCTGACCAGTGGAAGTTGCATCCCGTAAAGGTTTTTCAGTTGTTGGATTTTAAATATTTTATTCCGGATGTAGCGCTTCCGCGAGCCGATCGTTCCAGCATGGCAACTTCCCTGGAAGTTCGTGTGCCGCTATTGGATCATTCGCTTGTGGAGTATATGATCAAGCTGGATACAGCTACGTATTACCAACCACCGGTTAAAAAGCGATTGCTGTATGAAAATATAAAAGCGGAGGTACCGGCAGCGATACTGGATTTACCCAAGAAGGGTTTTGGAAATCCGCTCGATCCATTTTTTGAAAAACGACAAACCTATATCCAACGGTTGAAGGATGGCCACATTATGAAAAGTAACTTGTTTAATGAAAAATTAAACCTTGATGCATTGGACAAAAAGCAACTCTGGCTGTTGTATAACCTGGAGCTTTGGTGGTCGCATTGGAATACGTAATTAATACCTGATTAATACCTGAATGGCTGATCCTAATTATACCCGCTTTCGAATTCCCAGAATCTGGTCGAATGAAGAGCTTCGAAAATTTGCACATTTGTTTACAGGAGCTGTTGTGAATGTGAGTGGCTGGAAAGACGAGGATAAAGAAGGCGGCTATTACAAAGATTATTTTACACATGCTGCCAGCTATTCCATCACGAATTTCAAATCGGAGGCCAGGGGTTTTCAAGGTCAACCGAACGAAGTTTTTTTAGACCTCACGGCTGATCTTACTGCTGAACTGGAGTCAAAATATGATGTGGTTTTTAACCACACAACATTGGAACATATTTTTGAAGTAGAGAAGGCCTTCCATAACATTTGCAAAATGTCACGCGATGTTGTGATTTTGGTTGTTCCTTTTCTTCAGGAGATGCATGGCTTGTACGGTGACTTCTGGAGATTTACACCCCAGGCAATAGAAAAGTTATTTGAAAAAAATGGCCTTGAGTTGCTTTATCTGACCTTTAACATACATGTTGGTGCTTCCGTTTACATATTTGCAATAGCATCCAAAAAACCAGATGACTGGAATGAAAAGATTGAGCGAAAAATAATGAAAGGAATTGATGACGACAGAAAGAATGGTTTGATTGGTTACAATGCCTTGCCAGTTTTTAAAAAAAGTAACACTTTATTCGCCAGAATTCTTCGCAAGACAAAAAGTTTTTTTGGATGAGTCCTTCAGTGTGTATTATTATTCGGTCTGCAGGGGAACGGACACTTGCCCGCTGCGAACAAATTGTAAAAGATCAAATGGGAGATGTCCCCATCATTCCCATACAGGAGTCGCCCTTTAGCGCTGCAGTTAAGAAGACCTTTGAAATTGGTATTGCGCATGGTAAAAAATGGACGCTGGCGTTGGATGCAGACATATTGTTACGGGACAAAGCTGTTCATGATCTTGTTTCAGTCGCGGAAAACCTGCCGGAGAATTTCTTTATGATACAAGGTCGAGTTTTAGACAAACTATTTTGCTTTGCCAGAAATGGTGGTCCACATTTGTTCCGGACCTCTTTGTTGAAGGAAGCATTGCCGCTCGTTCCGTTACATACTGATTCAATTAGGCCAGAAGGGGAAACGGTTAAGCGTATGATCAGCAGAGGGTATCATCGTTATAAAGGCACGGAAGTTTATGGCTTGCATGATTTTGAACAGGCGTACGAAGATGTCTTTCGCACGGCATTCGTGCATGCTGTCAAGTTCAAGCCGTTGGTGCCGTACTTTACAAAGGAGTGGGAGTCGAGAAAGACAAACGATGAGGATTATCTGGTTGCTCTGGAAGGGTTGCAGAGTGGATTACAATATGATTTTCCAAACATTCCTGAGCGAAATCGGATTAACGATTTAGCAGAACAGGCCATCCAAAATTTAGGAATAGTATCTAAGCCTGAATTTAACTATGTTATAGATCCCGATCGTGTAATGAACTTGTTCTCTGTTTCAGCGGACGGTATTCAAATCGAAAATAGAGATCATAATAAAGTGTTAAGAACAGATAGGGCTGCTCCTAAAAAAAAGAAGAAGAAGAGCCTTATGCGAAGAGTTATCCTTTATGTCAAGAACTTAGCTACGCGAACTTAGCTATCCATGTATACTGAAGTATTAAAGGAAAGGTCAGAGTTTTTTTTTAATGAATGGACCGAATTGTTGCACGGTTTGACATTGCACTCGGTTCAGCAGGGTTCAACTTGGATTGACTCTTATATTACGCACTACCTTGGGGGCAATAACTTCTTTTTTCTAGCTGTTCGAAATGATCTCCATCAATTGATAAGTTGTTTATGCTTAACTAAGAGTCAAAAAAAATTCTATAAGGTGGCGACTTATACCACCTTATTAGATATGGGAAAAGGAGTCAACGATTTTTTCAATATACCCTGCAAGGCTGGACATGAACAGGAAGTAGCGATGCTCTATGCCAACTGGTTTCGTGAAAACACTTCTTTTTGGGAGCAGCTACGGTTGCAGTTTCTTCCGGAAACAAAAATGCATGTAGCGTTTGCAGCAGCAATGAAGAAATATTTTCCGGTACAGGTTACACGGGATCGGTTGTTTTTCAAAATTGATACCGACCGTACGTGGGAAAGTTACTTTACACCCGAAATGAACAAGCGCTTGCGCGATGTACGCGGCAGGATAAACAGAATAGAAAAAAGCGGGCATGCTGTCAGCAGCAGCGTGATTGATTCGGGCATCGCAGTTTTTCTGGATGATTTCCTGCACCACTTTTCAAAACGAAGAAATGAGAAGGGGGAGAAAAACAGTTATGAAGACGATGCCAAAGTAAAACTTATCCGTGATGTGATTGCTGCTGCTGAGCAAGATCAGTCGGTACAATTGTCTGTTCTGGAAGATAAGCAAGGAGCTATCTGGGCGTATCAACTTGATTTAATGGATCGGGGAAGGGGAACCTGGTATCACTATGCGCCTACCTTCAATGATGCGTACCAGGAATTTTCACCCAGCAAGGTATTGTTGTTTGAAAGTTTGAAGCGGGCGTTTGCGGATCCGGAAATAAAGGAGTTTAACTTTATGCGTGGGGAAGCTGCATACAAGAAACAATTTACGGATAATTCAGAACCGTATATGGCCATAAAGATTACGAATACATTTTCAAAAAAGATCAAGTTTAAAAAGTGGATGGCGAACGTATTGCGTACCGGTAAATGAAAAAGGTTTACCTGATCATCTCCATTGATACCGAGTGCGACAAAGGGCCGGGATGGAAATTACAACGCCCGATGGCGTTTGAAAATATCACAAAAGGGTTGCCACAAACACTGGAGCCTTTGTTTAAAAAATTTTCGATTAAACCCACCTATCTGTTAAGTCCGGAGGTGATGCAACATGCAGAATCTGTTGCTTACTTTAAAAGACTCCAGCAAACGGAGTTGGGTACGCATTTGCATCTGGAGTTTATAGAACCAAATGCAAACTGGGAAGCAGATCGCACGAAAGGAATTCAGGCTGATCTGGATGCTGAAATCGAATATGAAAAATTGAAAAATCTGACGGTACTGTTCAACGCGCAATTCGGGTATCAACCCCTTTCGTTTCGCGCGGGTAGATTTGGTATCGGAAAAAATTCATTTCGGTATCTTCAGGAATTGGGGTATCAGGTAGATTCCAGCATCACACCGTTTAAGACCCATTACTATGAAAGTGGTAAGGTCAATAATTTTTGGGGCAAACCTGTTCATCCGTACCGGGTTTCAAATTCGAATTTGATTCAGGTCCCTGTTTCGATAAGTAATACTGATTTTGCAAAACTTCCAACGTGGATAGTGGGACAGGTTGAAGATAAACGCACCCTTTCAAAAAGAATATTGGGCAGGTTGGGCTACCGAAGTAAAAGCACTTGGTTTCGTCCACACCGCAGTGATGGGCAAGGGTTAATACACGTTGCAAAAGAATTGATGGATACAACCCCAGCGAATAAAATACCTGTTTTGAACATGATGTTTCACAGCAACGAGATACTGGCGGGTGCGAGCCCGTATTGCCAAACGGATGAAGAAGTGACGGCCTATTGTACTGCGTTGGAAGAAGTGTTTGATTTTCTACATGTAAAGTATGAAGTATGTTCTATCGGCTTAGGCGAATACGCAAAGCATTTCAACTAAGCGTTCATACTGAATTTCTTTATGAACATACGTTGCAAGCATTGCCGGATGTTGGTTGTCCTGCCGGATTGCAAGTGCGTACATTGAAAAGTGAGGAGGCGCATTTGTTGCACGGTGTTTGGAACGTGAACATGGATCAATTGAAAAAGCGATTTGAAAGAGGCGATGCGTGTTATGCTGGTTTTATTGATAATGCAATTTGCAGTTACCACTGGGTTCAATATTCGGGGCTTCATTTTTTTCAACAAGCGCATCAGCAAATGGAAGTGAAACAGGATGAAGGTTGGATTTATCATGTGCGGGTAGCCGATAGTGCAAAAGGAAGAGGTATCAACAGCTATGTATATGCAACCATCTTGAAAGACGCAGTACAGATGGGCAAGACCAGGCTTTTTATTTATACGGGTGCTAAAAATACAGCCAATCAAAAAGGGTTGATGAAGTGTGGGTTTAAAAAAATCAAGGAGTTTGTAAGTGTGTTGTATTTACAACGCTATTTTTTGATCCGGCAAAAGTCAGTTTAGTAGTGAAGCGGGTTGCTGTTTTGTTTGATAATTTTGGCAATCCCGGTCAACCGTTTTTGAAGGAATGGTTTTTTCGAATCTTTAATTCGAAAAAACTTCGGATAAAGGGATTCACTGATAAATATTTTGAAGATAAGGATTCACGAATTACAGTTCTGAAAACAGAAGGGATGCGGAAATATTTCCGTTATCTCCAGCAACTACTGACCCCGGGTTTAAGAAAAATGAATTTGCAATTGGTACCGGTGGTACAGTATGCTCCGGATGTTATTCATTTGCTCAATGCGCAGCAGGTAGATCAATACAAACCGTTGCTGAAAAATTCCAAGATCAAATCGGTGTACTCCTTTCGGGGATTTGAAACGAGTGTCCGCCCCCAGCAGGATGCGGAATGGGCTGAAAAACTGGACGGTATTTATAAGCGCGCAACAGCGCTTCATTTTGTAAGTGATTTTCTCAAAGCAGAAGCCATTAAGCGTGGAGCACCGCAAGAGAAGTGTGTGGTGATTAGAAGATCGGTAGATACTGATTTTTTTAAGCCTAAAGAAAATGAGATATCAAACGCAATCCATTTTATTGCTGTGGGAAGATTGACCTGGCAGAAGGGATACCCGCTATTGCTGGAAGCGTTTGCCGAGGTTGCAAAAGCGTATTCGGATACAACGCTTACGATTATTGGCGATGGACCAGAAGCGAATGCGATTAAAGAAGAGATTGTTGTACTGGGTCTTGAAAAGAATGTGAAACTGATACCACATTTAGATCGGATGGCATTACGTGAAGCATTGTGGCGGGCCGATATTTTTGTGCAAGCCTCCCTGTCGGATGCACTGCCGAATTCAATACTGGAAGCCAGTGCCTGTGGTTTACCAGTGGTAAGTACCTTGGCAGGTGGTATACCCGAAGCAGTGCTGCATGAGAAGAGTGGTTTGTTAGTAGCGTCCGGAGATGTTACACATTTTCAAAAAGCAATGCTTCAGTTAGTGGAGAATGTCACGCTTCGGAAAGCATTTGGGAAACAGGGGAGACAATTCATGATGGAAAATTTTTCAGCAGAGCAGGAGTGCAAAAAATGGGAAGCCTTTTATTTGACGGTTTAGAAAGATGCATGTTCTTGAAATATTAAATGCGTATCCGGGGGAGACCTTCCTGCAAGAACACGCAAGAGCAGTGGCGACTACTGACGTGCAAGTAAGTTGGGCTTTTTGGCAAACGAACAAACCGGGGGCACTTCCAAAAGTGATACCGGAATTAAAACATTGTGTAGGGTTGATCAACTCTAATCGAATTCCAAAATGGAAGAAAATGCTACTGCGATTACGGTATTGGAATTATTCCGATCCCTATACGCAAGCATTAAAAAACCAGGTAAAAAAAATCAAACCGGACATCATTCATTTTCAGTTTGCTTCGTTGGCAATGCGTCATTATAAATGGGTGGAGTCGTTGAGAATTCCCTTCACGTTTAGTGTGCGGGGTTCGGATATCCAGTCGGAGGCTGTGCGTTCTGAGGATACACTTGATAGGCTGAAAATAATAGCAAAAAAGGCAGCTGGTATTCATACTGTGAGCGACCATTTAAAGGCTAAACTATTTCGACATGTTGGTGAATACAAAAAAACCACTACCATCCGAACGGTTATCCATGATCATTGGAAAACCGTTGTGAGGAAACCTGAAAAGGGAAATCTGGTAACCATTGGACGGTTACATTGGCCAAAAAGCCATTCCGACTTGTTGATTGCTTGCCATGAATTGAAAAAGTGGGGAATTGACGTAAAATTGACCATCATAGGTGAGGGAGATCAACGCCAACTCCTTGAATACATGATTCGGGATTTGGGATTGTCGGATCGTGTGCAATTGGTAGGTAAGCAAAATGCAGCGGTTATTAAGGGGTATTTAAGCGGAGCAGATGCTTTTGTTTTATCCAGTATTGCAGAAGGATTTCCAAATGTTGTGGGGGAGGCTGCTTTTGCTGGTGTCCCGATGATAGCTACAGCAGATTCGTATGTTGATGAAGTGCTAACACAGCAACATGAATATGTTCGGGTGTCCACCGGGAGTCCGGAAGCGCTGGCAAAAGCGATTTTGGAAATTTTTGAAATGGATGCGATAGAAAAGGAGGCTATGGCTTCACGGGCGATGCAGAAATCAATCGAAGTATTCTCCAGTTCACAACATGCTTCTTCGTTTTCGCAATTTTGGAACACCGTACTCAAAAAACAGGGAACATGAAATTGCCAAACTTCATGGTGATAGGTGCTGAAAAATCGGGTACCACCTGGCTGAAGCATGTACTACGGGAACACCCTGAGCTCTTTATTCCCAGCGAAAAAGAACTACATTATTTTGATGTAGAAGACAATTTCAATAAGGGACTGGTGTGGTATAGTTCATTTTTTGAAAAGAGTACCAAGCCGTTCAATGGTGAGATTACCCCCGGTTATTTAACACATGCAGTTAAAGTTGCGCCCAGGATAAAAGAAGCATTCCCAGCAATAAAATTGATTGCAATTTTAAGAAACCCAATCGATCGGGCGTGGTCTAATTACCAGATGAACCTGGCAGATGGGAAAGTTACCCAAAGTTTTGAGTCTTGCATTGATACACACCACATCATCATTTCCAAGGGCAATTACAAGCGCCAACTTTTGCCCTATATGGAAATTTTTTCAAGTGATCAGCTTTTGGTTTTAAATTATGATGATATAAAAGATGCGGGTACACTGGTGAATAGGATTTTTAAATTTCTGGGGGTAACGGAAAATTTTGTGCCCGCTAAACTGGAAGAGAAGATATTCACATCCCGAAAGAGTCGGTTTTCTTTGCTGAATGATGCATTTAGATTTTCTGCTCAGGTACTACGTGCAATGAAGTTGAATATTGTATTACAACGCTTTAAGAAGGACGTAAAAAAATGGTTAAAAAGAGTAAACACAGTTCCTTCGTCCTATTCGCCAATGCCCACGGATCTGCGCATTCGGCTCGGGGAATATTATAAGGATGATATTGTTTTTTTAGAAGGTTTTTGGAAAAGGGACTTATCGCATTGGTTAAAGTGAACGTTTGAATGAAGGAACGGATCTTAGTTATTATTTCCTTTTGGCCAAGTAAGGAACACCCCTATTTGATTTACCTGTATTCCAGGTTAAAATCAACCTTTCCGGATATGCAGTTATTCATGTTTAAGCGGATAACAGATACCCGTTTTGCAGATGAATTGATTGGAACGGAAGGTACCCGGCAGGTTCTTAAAAATGCACTTTACCGATTTACATTTACCTACAATCCACTGAAGTATAGTATACCCTTGTTTAGAATAATCTTTCAGCCGCTGGAGTCTAAACGAATTTTTGAGTCCTGTATCAAGGCGGGCCTTAGCAAGAAAAAAGCGTTCGGCCAATTGTTGTATGGTAATCAACTTATCGGTAAGCGGTTTGATTTGGTCTATATTAATGCATTGCAAACCGGTCGACATGTTTCAATCAGCAGTTTCTTTTCAAATGCAAAAATAATGGCAAGCTCCCGTGGCCAGGATTTTGATTGGAATCCGACTGCATATGATACCTTGCTTTCGCAACTCGACCATTTGCATGTGTTGGGCACCTACTTGCAGCAACGTGCTGTGGAAAGAAAATTTCCCATTGAAAAGATTACAATTATACCTCCCGCTTCACTTCCCAATAAAGATGAAGGAATAGCAAACGTTGGCCATGAAAGAGACACCATTCAAATCGTGACAGCTGCCCGGTTGCTGTGGACAAAAGGATATGTGTATAGCTTGCGTGCCATTGCTTTATTAAAAGAAATGCTCCCATCCCAAAAGATTCGGTATGTCATTTTGGGAGAGGGTGCGGATGTCGAATTATTGCGATTTGAGATTAGTCGGTTAGGATTGGAGCAGGAGGTTGTTTTAAAGGGTTGGGTGAATCAGTTGGAGGTCAACCACTACCTTTTAAGAAGCGATATTTATTTATTATTGTCGATTGAAGAGGGCTTCAATAATTCGGTGATGCAGGCACAAAGTTTGGGAGTGCCTTGCGTGGTATCGGATGCAGGTGGTTTACCGGATAATGTTTTGGATGGCGTTACTGGTTTTGTAGTTCCGAGGTACCATGCGGAAATGGCTTCCCAAAAACTTTATGAGCTGGCAACAAACACGTCATTGCAAAGTCAGATGGGGTTGCAAGCGAAAAAAAGAATGGAGGAACAATTTAATTTAGACAAGCAAGTACATGCCTATAGTAAACTTTTTCAAAGCCTTTTAAACGCGTAACTGTGAGATTTCAACAAATTAAATTACTCTGGTGGTATTGTAAGCGCCCCGGGATGTATAAGGACTTAGTGAGACGCATCTTGGCAATTGGATCAAGAAAAGTTCCAACACGGGGTGAAGATAGCCTATCAATGAAGTGGTGTGAGGAAAATCAGATTTCACGTGATGAGCTTTTTAGTAAGCTTTCACTAACGGAACAAGCATCATTTAATGAAATATTCACGAAAACAATTGAACCACGTTTGCAAGTGCTGAAGCAAAAAAACATCGCCATGGGCGGAGGTGGTGATTACTCACTGTTGTATGCATTGTCAGAAAAGCTAATGGCCTGTCATGTAGTTGAGACGGGTGTAGCGATGGGATATTCTTCGCTAGCGTTGCTTTTAAGTGTTAGTAAGCGAAAGGGAATGGTGTATAGTACAGATAGACCGTACCCACTTAAAAGCTATGATACGTTTGTTGGATATTTGGTTCCGGAAGAGTTTCATAATCATTGGAAGCTTTTTCGAATGCCTGATCGGGATGGTTTGAAAAAAGTATTTCGTTTACACAAAGAATTTGATTTGATTCATTATGATAGCGATAAGAGTAAGGTGGGAAGATTGTGGGGATATGAACAACTCTGGTCAAGGTTGCGAAAGGGGGGGATTTTTGTTTCAGACGATATTGCGGACAACCTTGCCTTCAAGGAATTCTGTAGTGCAATAAATAAAGAACCGATGGTGCTTAAAAGGGGCCGGAATTATATTGGTGTTATTGAAAAATAGAATTCAAAGTTTAGTATTCATTTGCAATGAATATCCGCCAGCACCCGGAGGTGGCATTGGTGTTATTGTAAAATCAATGGCAGAGGGATTGGTAGCAAAGGGAGTAAAAGTTATGGTGTTGGGATATGACCCGAGGGTACCGGAAGACATAACAAGCGTTGAAGGTGGTGTAACCATAATTCGACTTTTTGATCGATATGAAAAGAAAAAGCCCTTTCGGATTGGCCGCTATTATATCAGTTTAAAGCAATTTTGGAAGCGTATCTATTTATCAAAAAAATTAGAATCAGTCATTAAAGAATATCGCATCGACCTTGTTGAAAGTTATGACTGGTCCGGACCGCTTTGGAAAAAACCTTCCGTGCCTTTAGTAGTGAGAATGCACGGGGCCAATGCTGCATATGCCTATTACGAAGGCGTTCGAGGAAGTAAGTTAGTGCGCTACTTCGAAAGCCGGAATTTGAGGATCGCGGATTCTTTGTGTGCCGTATCACAACATATTGGAAAAATAACGTGTACTGCTTTTAATTTAAAGCAACCGTTTACAGTAATCTATAACAGCACCAATACCCATCATTTTAGTGTTCAAGAAAACGTACAGCGTGACTTTCGCAAAATACTTTATGTTGGTCGGATCGTAAAGCGGAAAGGGTTAATTGAATTATTTAAAACGATCAATATACTCTTTGACTTCAATACGGGTGTTCATCTTGATTTGGCGGGAAGTTTGAACGATACGTTTCATGAAGAACTTTTAATGCTGGTTGATGATCCGAAGAGAACCCGGATTAATTTTCTGGGCTTTATTCCGAATGCTGACCTTCCACTTCTTTACGCCCGTGCGGGGCTTTTTGTTATGCCTTCCCGTGCGGAGGCTTTTGGTATAACGGCTATAGAAGCGATGAGTACTTCAACGGCCGTTGCGGTTACCAATAAAGCAAGCGGCCCTGAAATTGTTGAACATGGTATTGATGGGTATGTGGTTGATTTCACCAATCATTCGGAAGCGGCAAAGGCAATTGACGCTATTTTAAATGACAAAGAAGCATTACTGAAAGCAGGAATGAAGGCACGACAGAAAGTGATCGATAATTTTTCTATTGACGAATTGCTCTCCGTAAACATTGATTACTATACTAACGTATTAGCGCGTGCAGTTTGATATCATCATTTGCACGTATAACCGACCTACTTCCTTAATCAATTTGATTGGCCAGATTGAAACGTGCAGCCTTTTGCCAGCCCGGATTATTGTAGTGGATTCATCGGACGAAGAAAATCACCACGTCAAGAATCTTGCACGGGTTACGTACATCCGATCATCGCATAAGAATCAACCGTATCAACGCTTTGTTGGGTATACCGTCTCTACAGCAGAAGTATTGGTTTTTTTGGATGATGACCTGGAACTGGTTAATCAGGGTGTATTCAAAGCCATTTTGGATTGTTATAAAGTAATAGAAGTTTCCGGTGTGTCAGGGGGCGTTGATTATGAAAGTGTCATCTCCAATGTCATAAATAATGAAGTTGATAATACGACAACCCAATTTAAATTATTAAACTTTGTATCTGGTGTGCCCAATTTGGAACCCGGGAAAATATACCCAATGGGCCTGGCGGGACCTTTACTAAAAGGTGAAGGTAAGGTAGAATATTTTCATGGACCGTTTATGTCTTTTAAAAGGACATCATTGCATTCAATTTATGATCCGGTACTATTTTCCCTATATGAGGAAAAATTAGGGAAGGGAGAGGATAAAGTCGTCAGCATGAAGGTAGGGTTAAATGAAACATTATGGTATTTGCCTACTGTTTTTTTCAAACATCCACCAGTTGCCAGTCATTACTTTTCGGATATACGAAGTTTCTACAGACGATTGGCCTTTTCACGATTACATTTATCAAAGGTTTTTGCACGATATGCTGGACAAAATACCTTCATCATTTGCTTGCGGTATTATTACTTCATGTTGTGGCGGCTCGTGATTGCCGCTGGTAAATTTATTGCCAAACGCTCACCCGAACGTCTGGCAATTGTTCAAGGATACTTTGATGGGTTGTTGAGAACCTTATCGCGGAGTCCCCTAAATAATTCAAAAATTGATTGGAAGTCAGCAGCGAAAACAGATGCAAAGGGTTATTGATTCACCTCTTCAGAAAAGGGTAAACCGATTGGTTTTCTGGTATTCTTTTTTTATGTCGTTTCCGGCTATTTTAATTATACAAAACGTATCGATTTTTATTTTTCCATTTCTATTTCTTTCCATGTATGAGTTGGTCGGAAAATTCATTACAGTAAAGAGATTATTACAAGTAGTTGCTATACTTTTCGGCATAGGTGCTATCGCCTCGGTTGTTAATGTCCCTGATGGTATTCCCTCTGACAGTTTTTCCCGGGCAATTGGGGTATTGCCCAATTATCTTTACTGGGTAGTGCTGATTCTGTTCTTAACTACCTACGGCCCATGGATTCGGTTGGAACATCTCTATCGTGGAATTTTCATTGGTGTTATTTTTACCATCATTTACTACTTCTTTCTTCTTCCTATAGGTATTCGATCTATCCCCATTTTTAAATCCATTTCGCAAAACGCATTTGCATTTTTATTAATATGTTATACCCCCATTGTAGTCTGGTATGTAAAGAAGGTGCATGGTTTCAGCTATGCGTTACTTGCTTTTGTGGTGTTAACGATGAGTGGTTTTTTTTGCGGAAGTCGTTCAGGATCTTTGCTTGTCTTTTCGGGAGGGTTGATGGTTTTTCTTCTGGATCGAAAAAGTATCTCTTGGGTGGCTTTTCTTGGAGTGATTGGTTTTTTTTTAGTGAGTTTTATATTGGAAACTACTTTTGGGAGAGAATTGATATATAGTCTTAACACAAGAACGTATGACCTTATTTACCATCGTGAAGAAACATTGGCAACCGATCCTTCCTACTTGGTTCGGTTAGCACAAATTGAAAAAGCGACTTTGATATACGATAGATATCCCGTCAGTGGAATAGGATTGAACAATTTTGCTGATTATAGTATTCGTTTGCCCGGTAAGTTTGAAGGAGCCAGGCTTGTTATAAATAAGCGGGGAATCGATGAAACGAGTGCCCACAATTCTTACTTTGGGTTTCTGGCGGAAGGCGGTTTGTTGCTCATAATTCCCTTTGTGACACTACTTGGGATTTGTATATTATTTTTTGTTAAAAATATTAGCCGGATCAGCCCCGTTTATAAACCTTTATTTATTGGGCTTATCCATATGAGCATCCACCTGTATTTCATCTATGCTATTTTAAATGTATTTGCCTGGTTTTTAATCGG
Source organism: Cyclobacteriaceae bacterium (assembly GCA_041746855.1). Taxonomy (GTDB): domain Bacteria; phylum Bacteroidota; class Bacteroidia; order Cytophagales; family Cyclobacteriaceae; genus JBGTGG01. The sequence continues at coordinate 59,528 of JBGTGG010000467.1, forward strand.
GCTATGCTGCATGGCCATTATGTTGCATAAAAAGTGAAAATAGGCTTTCACTATCATATTCCTGTTCAGATTACAACGGATGGACTCTACACCAGGAGTTTTTATGGATTGTTTCTGGATAGTATTGCAAAGCAATGTAATCAGCTGATTATTTTTAGTTATGAACCCACGGTAGATGAGCTAGCGTCCATCAACTACAAGTTGGTTTCAGGGAATATTAACTTAATAAGTTTAGGCAAACATAGTTCACTGCCGAGTCGTGTACTTAAGTTTCCAGGAGCACTCTTTAAAATCTGGGGTAATCGATTTTTGTTTGATGTACTCTTGGTAAGAAGCCCAACGCCACTGGTAATACCCATATCGTACTTGCCAAAAAAAATACCGGTCGTGCTTTATCTGGTTGGGGATTACATTGAGGGGTCAAAGAATTTGAAATTTGGGAAGATAAAGAATAGCCTTATAAAACTTCTGGCAAGACTTGTCGCGCATTCACAACGGAAATTAATCGCAGGAAATCGCTTAATTGTAAACAGTCAAGCATTATTAAATCAATTTAAAAGTATTGCTCGTCACACCATTTTAATAAAAAGCACAACACTGAGTGATGGTGATTTTTTTGTCAGAGACGGGATACTTCCTCACGATAAGTACAAGCTTCTATATACAGGTCGCATCGATGAGTCAAAAGGGCTATGGGAGATTTTAGGAGCGTGTAAGTTACTGCGTAACCGGGGTGTTCCTGTGGAATTTCATTTTGCCGGCTTGATCGTAAAAGGGAAAGAAAACCTTCCCGACAAACTGCTTGAAAGTTGTATAGGTTCGGCTATGGACGGAGCAATTTTTTATCATGGATTAAAAAAAGTTGGTGATGAATTGAATCAACTTTATCGTTCCTGTGACCTGTATATAATCGGCTCGAAAAGTGATTTTGAAGGATTTCCTAGAACCATATGGGAAGCAATGGCAAATTCGCTCCCTGTACTGGCATCACCGGTTGGTTCCATTGGTTTTTTTTTAAGAGACGGCATAGAAGCACTTCACTTAAAAAATGTTGATCCGGAATCTATTGCACAAAAAGTGGAATATCTTATAAATTCACCTGAGGTGACGAAGACGATTGTTCGAAATGGATTTTTGCTGGCAAAAGAGAATACATTGGACAACCAGGCATCTAAAATAGTAGAAGAGTTAAATGTTTTGGAAAAAGGATAATCCGTTAAATGAAGATCAATCACAGCGATGGGAAATTTTTATAGAATTTTAAGGTATAGCTGGCCACTTCATTTTGTGTTGTTATTTTCCAATTGGCTCCCCGACAATGTTTTTTTCCTTAGGCTAAGGGGATTTCTTGCTTCCTTTTTCTTTAAACAATGTGGAAAGAATTTACGATTGGGAAGAAATATCACTTTTTACAATCCTGCTAACATTAGTATTGGAAGTGATGTTTATATAGCCATGGGTTGCTGGTTCCTGGGAGCAAAAGCAATTGTTATTCAGGATGAAGTGATGTTTGGTCCATATTGTGTAATTGCAGACTCAAACCATACACTAAACGGTAAGTCCTACCGATTTGGCCCACCAAATCCGGGAACAGTTGAGGTGGGGCGAGGTAGCTGGGTAGGCGCCCACTCGATTTTACTGAAGGATATTAAAATTGGGGAAGGAGTTTTAGTTGCTGCAAATAGTGTGGTTAATAAAAATGTTGAAGACCTTCATTCGGTCGGTGGTGTTCCTATAAAGGTGTTGAAGAATGAGTAGGCTCTCGCGTGAGGCGCTTTTTATTGGAAATTATTTTTCACACCTACGGGGCACACAACCTGTAATGGAACGTGTGGCAATTAAACTGCGCGCTGATGGGATTAAAATTAGCCTTTCATCAAAAAAGATTTTCTGGCTATGGCGTGTTATCGATCACTTTAAATACATTTTCTTCAAATCATACTCAATTGCCTTTGTTGATGTGTTTAGTGATCGTTCATTTATGTTAGCGGAATGGGCGGTTTTTTGGTTGCGAATAAGAAAAAAGAAGATTGTTTTAACCTTGCGTGGAGGTAAGCTAAGTGAATTTGATGCACGTCAAAAAGAAAGGGTTAATAAACTTTTTCGAAAAGCCGATCAGATACAGACGCCATCCTTATTCCTCCAAAATTATTTCAAGGAGGAAATTGAAATTAGTTACTTACCAAATCCGATTGATATAGAATTATTTTCTTTTGTGAAGAAAGGTTCACCTTCCACTTGTAAACTACTATGGGTGAGAGCCTTTACAGAAATTTATAATCCACATGTAGCGGTTTTGGTTTTGCAAAAGGTATTGTTGGAATTTCCGGAAGCTACCCTTACAATGGTGGGCCCTGATAAAGGGTTGATGAATAAAACTATTGATCTTATAAAAGAATTAAATCTAGTTGAGAAGATTAACATTGTTGGCCCGGTATCAAATGATAAACTTAGTAGTTATTATCAGTCTCATGATGTGTACCTAAATACCACCTCCTATGAGAGTTTTGGGGTAGCGGTTGTTGAGGCTGCTAGTTGCGGAATTCCTATTGTTTCCTTCAACGTTGGCGAGATTCCATTTCTTTGGAATGACAGAGAAAATATTTTATTGGCAGATTTCGGAGATGTTGATGGAATGGCTGATGCAGTCAATGCTATTTTAGCTGATTCTAGTTTGGTTGAAAAACTTTCAAGGAATGCAAGAGAAAAGGCAGAGGTGTTTCAGTGGAATAATATAAGACCAGAATGGATTAAGTTATTAGGGGATGAATAAATTCAATACGTGATTTCACTTCAAACTATTTTAAAGTGGAAAGGTTTCCCAATGGAAGCGGCAAAAGCGCAGTTGCATTCCTTTCATCAATTGGGTCGTTCGTCACAAATTGAACTAATCGAAGAACGCAAAAAGCAAATTGTTGATTTTCATTTTAAGAATAACTCTTCCTATCAGAAGCTTATTAATCAAGGAATACCAAAAACATGGAACGCGTTGCCCATCCTGCAAAAGCGTGATTTGCAAGCACCACTTTCTGAAATGATTTCAAATGGATATAAACTTTCGGACGTTTATATTTCCAATACATCAGGATCTTCCGGTCATCCTTTTTTCTTTGCAAAGGATAAATTTTCACATGCCCTTACATGGGCATTTATACAGCGTCAATATGAGTTATTGGACATAAAATCAAGTGACGTGCAAGCTCGGTTTTATGGTATTCCACTGGATCGGGTTTCGTATGCAAAAGAAAAAGTCAAAGACTTTGCAATGAACCGCATCCGGTTTCCAGTTTTTGATCTGGGAGACGAGATGCTTGAAAAATTTCTTCAAAAATTTGGAAGAGAGAAAATTCAATATGTGTACGGTTACACCAATTCCATTTTGCTCTTCTCAAAATTTCTGATAAGAAAGGATATTCAACTTAATGAAGTGTGTCCAACACTAAAGCGCTGCATTGTTACCTCAGAGGTTTGCCGTGATGAAGATAAACAAGTAATTGAAAACGCATTTGGTGTCCCTGTTATTCGCGAATATGGTGCTTCTGAATTGGATGTTATTGCCATTGAAGATATTCAAGGACGATGGGCTATAAATGAGGCGAATCTGTTTGTTGAGATTTTGTCCGAAGATAACCGTGTTTTACCCTTGGGCGAGACAGGCCGGTTAGTGATTACCTCTTTAAATAATAAAGCCATGCCCTTTATCCGCTATGATATTGGCGATATCGGTGTGATGGAAGAAGATAACAAGGGCCTGGTACTGAAAGCATTATCAGGAAGAGTAAACGATACGATAGTGTTACCAAGCGGAAAAAAATCACCCGGCTTGACTTTTTATTATGTGTCGCGTAGCATTCTTGAGTCGAGTGGAGTATTAAAAGAGTTTATCATTCGGCAGACAGCGTTAAGTAGTTTTGAATTTGATATCGTAAGTGATCGGCTACTTTCAGAAAATGAAATGAAAGACATTCAAAAAAAAATGGATGTTTATCTGGAGCCTGGATTAAAACTGAAAATTAATCGTGTGGATAAAATTCAACGCCCGCCTTCCGGGAAAATAAAACATTTCTACTCTGAATTAAAGGGATGAAGATTGTAATTCTTACACAATATTTTTTACCGGAAATGGGTGCGCCTCAAAACCGTTTATTTGATCTTGCAAAAGGTCTTATGGAATTGGGTTGGGAAGTAAGCGTAGTCACGGGGATGCCAAACTATCCACATGGAAAGATATTCGAATCACACAGCGGTAAATTTACACAGACCGATTGGATTGAAAATATTGAAGTAAAGAGATACTGGCTTTATCCATCCAACGCACCCACTGCATTGCCAAGAATTTTGAGTATGCTATCGTTTTCAATGTCGAGTCTTTTCTCTTTGTTTTTTATTCGAAAAAAGAAGCCGGACTACCTGTTTGTGGAAAGTCCTCCGCTTACCTTAGGTTTTTCTGGATGGATATTGTCAATACTATCGAAACCTCGCCTGATTGCTAACATTTCGGATTTATGGCCACTTTCTGCCAGAGAACTTGGAGCAATTGGTGATGGCGTATTATATAGGTCTTTAGAATTGCTGGAGAAATTTATATATAAGAGAGCATATGTTTGTACGGGGCAATCACAGGAGATTGTGGATTATATTTCCAAAATTACCCCTCAAAAAACTTACTTATTTCGTAACGGAGTAGATACGAAGCGATTTCCGGAAAACAAATTCAATCCAGGTAAAAGGAATCAGATTGTATATGCTGGTCTATTAGGAGTAGCACAGGGAATTCTCTCCATTTGTGAAAATATTAACTTTCATTCACTGAACACGGAATTTCATATTTATGGCACAGGATCAGAATATGAAAAGATAATTTCATTTATAAAGAATAATCCAGATCGAGGGATCATTTATAAGGGTGTTTTAACCCGGGATGAAATTCCAACGGTTATCAGTACGTATGGAGGAACCCTAATTCCTTTAATACGAAATATTTACGGAGCTGTACCTTCAAAGATCTATGAGGCCATGGCGGCTGGATTGCCCATAATTTTTTCGGGAGAAGGAGAGGGTGCTAAAATTATAGAAGATACTAATGCAGGATGGGTTATTAAACCGGGTGTGTGGATTGAATTACAAAATTGCATCCTGGAGTTTAGTAAAATGAGTGATGCAAAGTATTTTGATAGTAGAGAACGGAACCGAATTACTGCTAAAAAATATTTTGATAGGACGGAGCAAATTAGTGCGTTCAGTTCATTTTTAGAAAGTAAGATGAGATAACGACTTCAATGATCGTAACTGCGAACAATTTAAACCTAAAAGAAATAGCAGCATGTCATTGTGCGGCTTTTCCTAAATCATTTTCTTCAGCACTTGGTTTAGCCTATGTTGAGAAAATGCTAGAGTGGTATATTGCTGATGAATCTGCCTTTCTATTTTATCTTAGAGAAGATGATAGATGTATTGGATATTGTGGGGGAATGATAAGGTCTACCCCCGGAATGGGTTCAGCTTCTAGTATGACGCAATACAGTTTTAACCAAGCCATTCAATCATTTTTGATTAGGCCCTGGTTAATTTTTCACCCCGAACTTCGCGCTAAATATTTGTTCGTGCTAAAAAATTTGTGGTATAAGATTATCGGAAAAGCAAAGAAAGGGAATGAGAGTACAAGTAGAAATGATGAACCATCATTTAAACCCTATGTTGCCTTAGTTGTAATAGGTGTTCGTGGTGAGTTGCAGGGGAAAGGATATGGTTCCGTGTTATTAAAAGCTTTCGAGAAGAGAGCAATCGAGTTGGGTTATTTTAAAATGTTGCTCACTGTTTTATCGAATAATTTTAAAGCAATAAAATCGTATGAGCGAAATGGTTGGCGGGTTACGAAAACTAATGAGAAATCAACATCGATGGAGAAGATCATTATATGATTTATTAATAATTTTTGAATAAGCACTTAAAATAGTTGCATTTACTTAGGGAGGAATGAGTATCAAAATAACAATTGTAGCTGGCGCACGTCCAAATTTCATCAAGATTGCACCGCTAACAAAAGCGATTTCACATTATAAAAATCTAGGAGTTGCCATTGAATACAGATTAATTCATACAGGGCAGCACTATGATGATGCAATGAGCCAATCTTTTTTTAGAGACCTGGAAATTCCGGAACCACATGCTAACCTACAGGCTGGATCAGGAAGCCAGGCAGAGCAGACTGCCTCCATAATGGTGAGTTTTGAAAAAGAACTAATCAGTAAAAGACCTCATGTTGTAATTGTTGTAGGGGATGTTAATTCAACCCTGGCGTGTTCTATAGTAGCGAAGAAATTAAATGTTGATGTGGCACATGTCGAAGCAGGGATTCGTTCCGGTGATAGAATGATGCCAGAGGAAATAAACAGACTCGTTACTGATTCGATTACGGATTATTATTTTACAACAACCCCGTTAGCTGGAAATAATCTTATTAACGAGGGTGTTGATCCTAAAAAGATATTTTGGGTTGGTAATACCATGATTGATACCTTGATTGAACAACGTGAACGATTCCGCGAGCCTACAATTTTTCAAGAGAACAATCTGATAGCCAGACAATATCTTTTGCTTACTTTGCATCGCCCATCAAATGTTGACGACTCTAAAAATTTGGAGCGTATTATTCGGTTATTGCATCAAGGAGCAAAAGAAACTTCTATTGTTTTTCCTGTTCATCCGCGGACACAAAAAGTGTTGGATACAATAGACTTACCTTCCACCATACACACCTGTGGACCACTTGGTTATCGTGAGTTTTTGTATCTGATCGATAACTCAATGGGTGTGATAACAGATAGTGGAGGAATTCAGGAAGAGACTACGTATTTACATAAGCCTTGTATTACGCTGCGCACTACAACAGAAAGACCCGAAACTGTTGAGTTGGGAACGAACGTATTGATTGGCGATGAATTTGATAAGATACCTCAACTAATTACTGAACTTATAAAGGGTGATTGGAAATCGGGTAGTATTCCCGAGCTATGGGATGGAAAGACATCAGTACGGATAGTAGAAAAGTTAATTCAACTCTACAAGTAAAGATGCAATTCCAATCGTTTATTTTAATGATTGAAAAACTGAACCAGAAGACCTTTCTTTAAACACGACAATTAAAATGCAATCAATTTTTATTGGTGGATATATGCACTCTGGAACCAGTATGCTGGTAAATATAATTAAGCAGCATTCTGAGATTTATGCCGTGGGGAATGAACTTCGATTATTTGAAAGTTATCCTTCTTTTAATCATAGCCACGGCAGAAATCAAAAGTATTTTAAGAGTATCCTAAAAAAATTAAGACTTTCAGAAGATGAACAAGCCTATATTGAGGTAAGGAAAAACACACTCTTGGAGGAAACATCGACCATTGGACAATTAACAATTCGGATGGTTCAGTTGCTAAAAGAGTTCAACGGAAATTTGTACTGGGCTGAGAAAACGCCTTCGAATGTATACTTCATAGACGAGATTTTTAAAAAATTCCCCGATAGTAAGATTATTGTAATTCATCGTGATATTAGAAGTATAATCGCTTCAAAGAAGCTCAGGACACTTGATTTAAAGACGGGTCGCTATAGCGCTAAAAAGATTGAAGCTAAAAAATTGGAGAAGGATTGGAATATTGTAGCGGATAGTTTCTCCTGGCTGGGGACCATTAAGGCGCAGGCAAGGGCATTGAGTAAGTACGACAACCGAATTTTTCTTGTTCAATATGAAAAATTTGTTCAGAATCCACTGGAGGAGTGGAAAAGGATATGTGATTTTTTAGGAGTTACCTATGAGGAAAATTGTTTAGATATAAAGTTTAGAAATTCAGCAATACGGTCTGATGGAAATAAATTAGGAGGTGTAATTGCTTCTCAAACAAATTGGTCAGGCATCCTTTCCGAACGCGAAATTAAGTTAGCGAACGCAATCAACGGTGATAAACTCAAGAGTTTAGGATATCCGGTTACTGACTACAACAATTACTTTAATATTGCTTGTTACTTTTTAATGGACTTACCAGGCGTTTTTAATCGCATCATAAAAAGGTACAGAGGATTCTCATTGGGGTATTTTTATGTTTATTTTAAAAGTATGCGTAAACGATTTTAATATTTTATGAAAATCCCCTTCTCCGCACCCTACAATGCTGAAATGAAATACCGTCTCGTTTGTGTGTACCATTATTTTTTTAACGATAGGAAATGGGATAAAATAGATAATTTTGAAAATGGAGGAAGCATTTTCTGAAATCAATAAGTTATCCAATCACCTTTTTCGGGATGTTGAAAGAGCTGCCTTGGATTTTCGCAGGCATAACAAATTTATTGTCGGTCGGGTACTCGAATATGGACTGTTAAGCGATTGGATTATTTTTAAAGGTACTACGGTAAAGATGAAATCGGACGTATTGCGACTTCACTTAGAAGCCTGGATAGACGAGCGCTGTCATCTATTGCCACCTATACAGGGCTTCCAGAAGATAGATTTAGATGTTACACTACCAGGCAAACGACACCCCAACACTGGATTTCATACATGAAATTCCCGTTCTCGCCGCAGTACGTTGGTATCGCTTGATTCATTTCATTCTTTAAAATTGTTATATTTAACAATAAAATGGAATAAAAGTGAGTTATTATGATTTTAAATCTCATTTCGAGCCTTTTCAGGTATTCTCAATTACGGATATCATAAAATGGAAGCCCGACTTTGATAGGCGTAGGTTAGTGGAGTGGCAGGCAAAAGGATATGTTCGGAAGATTATTAATAAATGGTACTGCTTTTCAAGTTTGTCGCTCAACGAACCTGTTTTATTCCTGATTGCTAATCGGATCTGTTCACCGTCTTATATTTCCTTAGAATCCGCATTTTCTTACTATGGTTTTATTCCCGAAGGTGTGCTTACCATAAACTCAGTAACCAGTCTGAAAACAAAAGTATATTCAACCCCCTTGGGTCATTTTAACTATCGAAATCTGAAGCCATCCTTACTGTTTGGCATTCGGATGATAAAAGCGGGCAACCAACAGGTACGATTGGCTGAACCGGAAAAGGCCCTACTGGATTATTTGTATTTAAATCCAGCCGTTAGGACGAATCAAGATTTTGAAGCACTTCGCCTGAACCGACTGGTCTGCAAGGAGAAGATCGATGTTCAAAAACTGAAAGATGAAACAGGGTTCATGCAAAATCAGGCGTTAACGCGCAGAGTAACCGCATGGCTAAATTGGTTGAATCATGCTTAGCCTTAATGAACTGATGCAATACTATTCTGAACCGCTACGGGGATACAAATCTTTTATTCTTAGGGAATACCTACAGTGTAAAATACTTCAGATTATATTTAATGATCAACCGAGAGCAAACAAATTGTGCTTTATTGGTGGCACGAGCCTTCGCCTCCTTTACAATAACAATCGATTTTCGGAAGATATTGACTTTGATCATTATGGCCTGACTGAAAATGAGTTTGTTTCCATCTCAAAGCGGATACAACAACAGTTGGAAATGGAAGGATATACCGTTGAAATGCGAAATGTTTCTGCCGGTGCCTATCATTGTTATGTCCAGTTTCCGGGCTTACTTTACAAAGAAGGATTGAGTGGCCATCCAGAACAAAAGATATTGATCCAAGTGGATTCGGAATCACAGCATTATGAATTTAATCCGGATAAAATCATTCTCAATAAGTTTGACGTTTTTACGGAGATATCCGTAGCGCCTCTTTCCCTTTTGTTGGCACAAAAATGCTATGCGATGATAAATCGAAAACGATCAAAGGGTAGGGATTTTTTCGATATTGTATTCTTACTTTCCAAAGTAAAAAAACCGGATTACCAATACCTCAATCAAAAATTAGGAATTGATAATGCAGAAGACCTTAAAGCTAAAATGTTGGAAAGATGCGCACAGCTAAACATGAAAGAAATGGCGGCTGATGTAGCTCCCTTTTTATTTAATTCCGAAGATTCAAAAAAAGTTTTACTTTTTGAACAATACATTCGCCAGGTAAATTTCAATGATTGAAGTAAAATGAAAATCCCCTTCTCTCCCCTACATTGCTGAAGGTATGCCTCGTTTGCGTGTATTATTAATTTTGGGAGATAAAGAATGGAATAAAATTGATAATTTTGAAAATGGTGAAAGCGTTTCCTGAAATCAATAAACTATCCAGCCATCTTTTTTGGGATGTTGACAGACTTACATTGGACATGCGCAAGCACAATAAATTTATTGTCGGTCGGGTGCTCGAATATGGATTGTTGAGCGATTGGATTATTATTAAAAATCACTACGGCAAAGAGGAGTTAGGCCGCATTGCAACTTCATTAAGGAGTCTGGATAGGCGAGCGCTTTCATTTATTGCCACCTATACAGGACTTCCGGAAGATAAATTTAGATGTTACACTACCAGACAATCGATACCCCAACACTGGAACTTTTAAAGAAGCTCTTGGCATTGGACGTTTTCCAACAAATGCGTTTGGTAGGCGGCACTTCCCTTGCTTTGCAATATGGTCATCGTAAGTCAATTGATATAGATTTGTTTGGCATCCTACCATCTGATTCAATCGCCATTTCCGCTAGCCTCAGTTCTTTGGGTGACGTCAAGAATTTGCAAAATCTCGAAAATATAAAGTCCTATATCATCAACGGAATTAAAGTCGACATTGTAAACTATCCTTACCCGTGGATTAGTGAAATAATTGAAGAGGACAGTCTGAGACTTGCTGATGAAAAAGATATTGCCGCTATGAAACTTGCTGCGATCACTGGGAGAGGCTCCAAAAAAGACTTTTTTGATTTGTATTTTTTACTAAAACATTATTCGGTACTAGAACTTTTGAATTTCTATAGTAAGAAATATAGCGATGGTTCTGTGTTTATGGTTTTAAAAAGCCTTACTTATTTTGACGATGCGGAAGAAGATGCTGATCCGCTTCAACTCATTCCGGTTACCTGGCCTGAGATAAGAAAAACAATCGTAACCAAACACAAAGAATATTTGGATGCTTTGTCAGGATGCTCCTCACAATAACTGATTACCGGAATCCGGCAACCGTTAACTGATTTAGTGTTATCGAAGTTAACCGCTATCCATACTTTAGCACAAAATTTAATCATGAAAATCCCTTTCTCCCCCCCCTATATAGATGACGAAGTAAAACGCGAAGTGTTGGATGCACTCGAAAGCGGATGGATTACGTCTGGGCCAAAGGTATTGGCATTGGAAAAATTAGTAGCACAAGAAGTAGGAATAGAGCACGTTGCTTGTTGTAATTCGGCAACCTCAGCATTGATGCTGCTATTACATTGGTATGGAGTAAAAAGAGGAGATGAAGTAATCATTCCCGCGTATACGTATGCGGCCACAGCCCTTGCGGTAATGCATTTGGGAGCAACGCCTGTGATGATTGATTGTAGTGATGATTTTAACATCAATGTCGATTTAATCGCTGGTAAAATTACGGAGCGAACCAAAGTGATTATCCCTGTGGATATTGCTGGTTGGCCGTGCGATTATGATGCGCTTTATGAGCTGTTAAATACTCCCTCCATCAAAAATAAATTTAAGCCGGAGGGTGAACAGCAAAATAAACTAGGCAGGATACTGGTGCTTGCCGATGCTGCACATTCTATTGGTGCGGTTTATAAAGGTAAGCCTTCGGGACAATTGGCAGACATTACAGTTTTCTCTTTTCATGCCGTAAAAAATGTTACAACCGCTGAGGGGGGTGCGATGTGTATCAACCTTCCGGAAAGCCAGTTTAATCATGAAGAGGTTTATAAAACATTAAAACTCTGGTCGCTCAACGGACAAACGAAAGACGCCCTTGCAAAAACAAATGGAGCAGGCTGGAAGTATGATATTGTGTATCCCGGATTTAAAATGAACATGCCGGACATCTGTGCAGCGATTGGCTTAGCGCAACTTCGAAAGTATACTTCTCAAATATTGGTTGAACGAAGGCGTGTATTTAATGAATATGTTTCTTTGTTATCTGAATATAGCTGGGCTGAATTGCCACCAATCGATACAGATGAACTTAATTCGTCATACCATTTATTTGCGTTGCGGATAAAAGGAATAAAAGAAGGGCAGCGTGATCAAATGATTAATTTCATTACTGAAAAAGGGGTGTCGGTCAATGTTCATTTTCAACCGTTGCCGTTGCTCACTGTTTTTAAAGAACGCGGATTCTCTATTCAGGATTTTCCAAAAGCTTTTGATAATTATTCCCGGGAAATCTCTTTGCCGATTTACCCGGAATTGGATCAAAGCAAAATTGAATTCATCGTTGCTGCAATAAAAGAAGCGTATGAATCAGTCAATAATGGGTAAGCGTTTTTTTGATATACTTCTTTCAGTTTTGGGACTAATCATTTTAGTCCCATTCTTTTTAGTGATTGCTGTTTTAATCAAATTAAATTCCCAAGGCCCGGTTTTTTATTTACAAGAGCGGATAGGAAAAGATCGAAGGCCATTCAAACTCTTTAAGTTTCGGAGCATGCGCACGGATGCCGACAAAGGAAATGCTATTACCGTTGGGGCAAGGGATTCCAGAATAACTTCAATTGGTTATTATTTACGAAAATTTAAATTGGATGAATTGCCCCAGTTGATCAATGTATTGAAAGGGGATATGAGTTTGGTGGGGCCCCGGCCTGAGGTGAAAAAATTTGTGGATTTGTATTCAGAGGATCAGTTGAAAGTGCTTTCCGTGAGACCAGGGTTAACCGACATTGCCTCCATTGAGTATCGAAATGAAAATGAATTACTGGAAGGTAAAGCAGATCCTATTGATTTTTATATTCAAGAAATCATGCCCAAAAAGCTTCACCTTAATTTGCAGTACATTGCTAGCCAGTCAATTTTCCTGGATTTTAAGATCATTTTCAAAACGATTTTCTCTGTTTTTAAATAGTATTCCTTTGCGCCTCCGCGCCTTTGCGGTAAAAAAATGACACCCTATGCTACCATTATAAAACCCACTCTTGATTTTACCCTGGCGCTATTATCTCTGATAATTTTATCCTGGCTGTTTATACTGATCATCCTTGTTTTTACACTTAGTTTGAGCTTTCCTTTTTTCTTTGTACACGATCGTACGGGAAAGCAGGGAAGGATTTTTCAATTGTATAAATTCAGAACCCTAAAACCCCACGGCAACACCTTGCACGAAAGACGCTTTTGGTTGGGTGATTTTTTGCGCGCAACTTCGCTGGATGAATTGCCACAATTGATTAATGTGCTGAGAGGGGAGATGTCGCTGATCGGGCCGCGCCCTTTGCCCGTGGAGTATTTATCATTGATGAGTGCTGAACAAAAGCAACGCCATCAGGTAAAACCGGGCATTACCGGCTGGGCACAAGTCAATGGTCGCAATGCGATTTCATGGAAAGAGAAATTCGAACTGGACAATTATTATGTTAAACACATTTCGTTCGTATTGGATGCAACGATTGTTTTCAAAACAATTCAATTACTTTTATCTTTTAAGAAAGATGTTTCGCTAAATGAAAAGCCATTTACCGGTAATGAAGAAACGTAAGATTGCGATTTACGGAGCGGGCGGTTTTGGGCGCGAGGTAGCCCTCATGCTTTACCAAATGAATAGGGTGGAGGACGAATGGGATATCCTGGGGTTTTATGATGATGGAAAAAAAGCGGGAGAAACCATTGACGGACTTCCGGTCCTGGGAGGTTTGATTGAAATCAATAGTATTGAAGAACCCATTTGCCTGTCCATTGCCATTGCTGAACCTGCAATTCGAAAAGAAATTGTGACCGCGATCAGTAACTGGCATATTAGTTTTCCGGTACTGGTACATCCAACAGCACAAATCGGAAGCGTCACCAACTATTTTGGTGACGGCACCATCATCACCGCGGGCTGTATCCTGACAACAGGAATTGTCCTGGGGGAATTTGTAATCGCTAATCTAAGTACAACGGTTGGTCACGATGTGCGTGCCGGAAGTTTTTGTTCCATCATGCCGGGCTGCAACATTTCAGGAAGTGTGGTATTGGCCGAGGGTTGTTACGTGGGCACGGGGGTAAAATTTATTCAAGGAATCTCAATCGGGAAAGATGCAAAAGTGGGAGCCGGGTCTGTTGTTACGAAATCTTTTGAAGGCGGGATCATCGTGGGTGTACCGGCCCGAAAAATCAAATGAGTATGCTGAAAGAGTTTAGACCAGCTATTCGTTTTTTACTGGTTTTTCTGGTGATCTATTTTATTGGAAACATCCTGTATGGTGTGTACATCGAATCGTTCGGGGAGCGGGCCGATAAGATTACCTTATGGGTGGGTAAACAATCGGTTGGATTTATTTCGTTGTTTGATAACGAGGTTACTTCTGCTCCGGGTGTAGACCGACCGACCATGCAATTAAGAAAAGGTACAGACACGGTTGTGAATTTTTTTGAGGGATGCAATGGGGTTAATGTGATGATCGTTTTCGTTGCCTTTATTGTTGCGTTCAAAGGGCCTGTAAAAGCCATGGCCTGGTTTATACCATTGGGATTAGTGATCATCCATTTTTTTAATCTGATCCGAATTGGTTTACTCTTTTGGAGTGCCCAACACAACCCACAACTTTTTTATTACTTTCATAAATATATTTTTACCGCCTTTATTTATGCCATTGTTTTCTTACTTTGGTGGATATGGGTCATGAAAGTAGCCAATCCGAAATCGGTGCAAAGCGCTGGACAATAGTTTGTCTTTCGGTTGTCTGTTTGTTTCTGATATACGTTTTTCAACGTATTAATATTGCCGGCTTTCTGCTGGCAGGTTTTTCCCCACACCCTAACGTAATTTTTATCATCAACAAAACCATTCGGTTGGTGTTGAATGATTTGTGTTGCTTTGCCATCATTTGGGCAATCTTTCAGGAAAAAAAATATTTACGCATGGCATTTTATGTTTTGCTGATTGAGGTTTTGGTCATCCTTCCGGTTTACTTCGGGATTAAATTATCGTTGGAAGGCGATAGTGAAATTTCTTCACCGTTGCTTTCACAAATTCACCGGCTTATTGTAAATCCCACGTTAATGTTACTTTTGATGGTTGGTTTTTTTTATCAACGCTATACTGGTAAGGCTGCATGAGTTTCAAAATTCCTTTGTCATATAATCCGATTCCAACGGAAGCGTTGGTGCACGTACTGGATAGGTACAAAGATCAGCACCATCAAACCATCGTTAACGATTTTGAAAAGGAGATTTGTAAAATAACAGGATCACCCTATGCGGTCGCCTTGAACAGCGGAACGTCTGCCATTCATTTAGGATTGAAATTATTGGGAGTCGGGAAGGGTGACCTGGTCATTTGTCCGACCTTCACTTATATCGCCAGTGTAAATCCGGTCTTGTATTTAGGAGCAGAGCCGGTGTTTGTCGACTGCGAAATGCAAACCTGGTGCATGGATCCGTCTCTTCTGGAAGAAGCTTTATCAGACTTAGCGAAAAACGGTAAAAAGCCGAAAGCCATCGTGATCGTATATGCCTACGGAATGCCCGGTCGGATTGATGAGTTGATGGCCATTGCAAAAAAATATGGTGTTCCCATTTTAGAAGATGCTGCGGAAGCATTGGGTTCCACCTCCAAGGGAAGGCACATGGGCACCATTGGGGAGGTGGGGATCATCTCTTTTAATAATAACAAGATCGTGACCACCTACGGTGGAGGTGCTTTGTTGGTCAAAACAAAAGAAGAATACCAAAAAGCCTTGTTTTGGGCCACCCAATCCCGGGAGGATAAGCCCTATTATGAACATAAGGAGATTGGGTATAATTATCGGATGGGACCTTTGAATGCGGCTGTGGGTCTCACTGAACTGGAAAAATTTCATGCCAAGCTTCAAAACAACCGGGAACTGCACGTAGTGTATAGGGATTATCTACATGATTTTGGGGCGGATTTTCAGGAAGAACAACCGAATGATATCAGTAACTATTGGCTGACTACTTGCCTGAAACCTGGGTTTTCACCTACCCATATCCGGGAAACCTTTGCCAAAAACCAAATTGAAATTAGAATGCTGTGGAAACCCATGCACAAACAACCCTTTTTTGAAACAAAGGTTCACTATTTGAATGGCAACGCAGATCGGGTGTTTAGTTCAGGTATCTCCCTGCCCAATATTTCTAGTAAAAATGCGGATAAATTGAAGGCTGTCACTCAAATTTTTAAACTGGTTACTTGAGCCTAATTTTTAGCATAAAATGGGGTAAAAAAGCACAATCCCCGATTAATGTATTATTTTTGTGAATTATTGAAATTTCGATTGATGAAGAAGATGAGAATTGCGTTGGTTTTTATGTTTGTTAGCTTGTTTATCGGGGCGGCTACTTTTGGTCAGAGTGTTTTTATCTCTACAGAAACTGGTGGTCTTTGGAATCAGGCCGCTACTTGGAATTGTGTAGATGGACCTTGTGCTACAATGGTTCCCACGGCTTCTGACATAGCAGTAATTGCTCCATCTCCGGGAAACTTTGTAACCGTAAATGGATCCTTTACCATTAAAGATTTATATGTTATTAACAACGTAGCAGGAGCTGTTCGTAAATCAGGATTTGGTGCGGCTAATTTAACTGTAAATGGACAACTACAGGGTGCAGACCCTTCCTTGGATGGAACTCCGTTGGCACCTGAAGTTAATGTTTTTCATAGCTCCACATCTACATTAAACTTTATTTTTACAGGTAGTAATCTGAACGACCCTGTCGCAGGGGCAGCGATAGCTAATTGGGGACACGAAACACCATTAAATTCAGTAACTTTAAACCCTGGGTCAGGAAATACAATTCGAGTTGATGCTTTTATGGCTAATAGTTCAGTAACAGCCGCCAGTGGAACTATTCAATTAAATAATTCACAAGATATTCGCAATGGCACTGGTGCCTTATCAATTGTTGTTAACGATGGTGCTATTTTAAATTGTCTGGGGGTTATCGGAACACCGTCTACCCGTATTGGAACTTTTACTAATAATGGAATCGTCAATACGGGTTCAGATGCTTATATTAATTCAACAACTTTTAATTTGGGAGCTACAGGTGTCCTAAACGTATCCTTCGCTGGCGTAAATCAGACACAAGGATGGTGGTATCAGGAAAATGCTCCAACCACCTTTTCAATAAACACAGCCTCTACAATAAATTTTAATGCAAACACATCACAGAACTTTTTTGCCGCGACTTATGGAAACTTGAGTTTGTTCTCAAATTCAACAACAACAAAAACCTTAGTTGGACCTGGGAATTTGGTAGTCAATGGTAATTTTAGCGTACCTTCCTCAGACGTTACGGTTGCCTCCAGCAATACCAACCCGAGAACCTTCTTGGGTAACCTGACCATGTCTGGCACCTGGAATGCCACCCAACTCGTGGTCTTTGAAGGCGGGGCATCACAAGGCATTTCCGGTTCAGGGATACTTTCCTTTAATGGAGGATTGGAAGTCGATAAGTCATCTGGGACACTAACCCTTAATAAAAATATTTCCGTAACGAATGGTCTTACCATTACAAATGGAACGTTGGCTTTGGGAGCAACCACCTTAAGTATTTCAGGCGCGATGGTTAACAATGGTACGCTTAGTGCAGGATCAAGTACGATATCCACCTCAGGATCAACCTCGTTTTCGGGTGCTAGTATAACTACACCGTATAACTTAACGATTGCATCCGGAACCTTTACTGCTCCCGCAGGGACTTTAAACATAACAGGCAATCTGACAAACAATGGAATTTATGCAGCTAACAATGGCACAATTAGTTTTTCAGGGCCCGCTCAACAAAATGTGTCCGGAAATGACTGTAACTTTAGAAACCTTACCGTTAACAATCCCTTTATAGTTCCTGGAGTGAGCATGGAAAGCAACCAATCAATTCTTGGAACATTAACACTTGCTGCCAATACACGATTGGATCCGGATGGTTCAGCTGACAATAATGTTTTAACGCTGGTTTCATCTAGTGATGATCCTACAACGGATGGCATGATTGCCGCAATTCCATCTACTTCTATAATAGATGGGCCTGTGACTGTTCAACGATTCATGTCAATAGAAGGACCTAATAATGGTAGGATTTATCGATATGTTTCCTCACCTGTTCAAAATGCTACTGTCGCTGATTTTCAAAATGAGATTCCGGTCACTGGTTCCTTCACCGGATCTAGCACGTGTTCAGGATGTTCAACCAGTCAATCTATGTTTCTATACAATCAAACTGTGCCAGGGACATTTGATTTGGGATATGAAGATTTCCCTGTCAATACCAATTCAGAAACGTTCGCCAGCGGAAGGGGATATGCTGTTTTTGTTCGTGGCGATATTTTGGGAACAGCTCGGTGGAATTTAACCGGAAGAGTTAATAATGGAAATGTTTCATTACCGGTATCGTATACTGTTTCAACACCTACCGCCCTTCCAGAGCAAGATGGTTTTAATTTGGTGGGTAATCCTTACCCAAGTACCATCAATTGGTCATCTGGTTCATGGGTAAAATCTAATATTGACGATGCTATTTACATGCGTGATAATGCAACTGGAAATATCGCCTCGTTTGTGGGCGGTGTTAGTATCAATGGGGGCACGCAGTATATTGCAATTGGTCAGGGCTTTTGGGTGAAGGCGAATGCCGCATCGCCTGTTCTAACAGCAACGGAGAATGTAAAAGCTGCTGGACAGCAGACTACCTTTTTTAGGGAAGAATCTATCCAGGATTTGTTAAGGATTACTATGAGACAAGGAGACTTCAGGGATGAGACAGTTGTTCGATTTAAGGAAGATGCAACGAATTCTTTTGATGCATCTTATGATGCTTACAAATTAAAGGGTGCAAACTTCAACCTTTTTTCATTAACGGGTAATACGGAATTATCAGTCAGTTCACTTGAACCATATACCTGTGGTACCAGTGTTGCTCTAGGTTTAGAAGCTTCTGTGGGTACATATTCATTAGAATTCACGGAGTTCGAGTCCTTTCAGACGAGTATTAAAATCTATCTTCATGATAATTACCTTGATAAAACAGTCAGTATTACAGAAAGCAGTGTTTATCAGTTTGAGGTAAATGCTGAGGCTGATTCCCAAGGTAACGAAAGATTTTCGTTATCCTTTGATTCCGCTCCGTTACTTAATATTCCTGTAGTAGCTGATGATGTGTGTGGTGGGAATGCTATAGTTAGTCTCACTTTTTCTGAGGAAAATACTTCATATCAATTATTTGTTGGAGATCAATCCATTACTGACAATATTTCTGGGACAGGGGATCAATTGGAAATAGAAATAAATGGATCACATTTGGTGGAAGGTTCTAATGAAATCATGATAAAAGCTTCTGCCATTTGTGGAAGCTTTGATTTCAACGAACCTGTCATAATAACCAAAGCAAGTATAGTAGCGGTGGAAGATGTTTCAATGATAAATCAAATTTGCTTGCAAGGAACTGCCTCATTAATGGTTTCAGGTGGAGGAGTAAATGATTCGTATAATTGGTATGAGTCAGAAGTTGGTGGCACTCCAGTTTTTCAAAGTGAGTCAAATACTTTTGAAACTGAAGTATTAGATAAATCAAAAACGTATTTTGTGACGATTATAAATGAGCTTGGTTGCGAAAGTAACCGTGTCCCAGTGGAAGCAAAAGTGAATTTGTACGATGAAGTCACAATTGAAAAAAATGGAAACGAACTCATATCCTCGTATGCTGAAGGAAATCAATGGTATATTGGAGAGGAAGCAATTGAGGGTGCTACTTCCCGTGAATTTACACCTGCTGAGTCTGGAGTGTATGCTGTGGAAGTCAATGTTGCGGGTTGTATATCCCGGGAGGAGTATGATTTTATCATCACCGATATTGAGCAAAACTTTGCTGAGGAATGGAGTTATTATCCTAACCCTGTTTCCGATCAGTTAATCTTAAAAACCTCTGGTCAAATAAACCAAATTCAAAAAATTGGGGTTTCCAATGCACTGGGGATGGAAGTTGGCCAAATAACCCTTAACCCTGAAGGGGTAGGGTATTTTGATATGAAAGCAATGCCAACGGGAATTTACGTTGTAAAAATCCTTGGTTTTGGAAAAAGTGTTAATTTTAAGATTATTAAACGATAAAGTCCTCATGTCTAAGTTGGCCCTCTTAATTAATCGGATTTTTGTTGTTCTTGTCCTTCTATTGGGAAGTTCGATATGTAATGGGCAGCCCCCAAATCCGAATGACGACCCGGATCCGGTTGATGTCCCCATTACCGGCATCGAAATCCTTATCGGCTTGGGCGGCCTACTCGGAATTAAGAAAATCCACGATTTGAGAAAAAAACGTTAGGGTAATTTTCCTGTATTTTTTATCTTGAAGAAGTAAATATTTCTTCAACGTTAGCCAATAGCACTATGATTTCCCTCAGATCATTTCCTATCCTAATTTTTATAGGCCTTGTTTCTTCCACCCTTTTTGGTCAGTCCATTCAGAGCGCTCAAACTGGTGATTGGAATAATACCGCTACGTGGGCCGGTGGCGTGATCCCGGATATTGACACTGAGTCCATTGCGATTAACCACACGGTTACGGTGACAAACAACATTACCGTTGATGGAGTGGTTGTATCCACAAGTGGAACACTAATTATTGCCACAGGAGGAGTACTTACGATCCCCAATGTTTTGAACGCGGTGGTCGTAGAAGGAGCTTTACAATCAAACGAGGGATCACAACTCATCGGTGCTACCGGAAATAATATTTCATTTACCAACGGTTCAACTTATATACACAATTTTTCTACTTCGGAAGGGGTCATTCCGCTGGCCACATGGGATAGTAATTCAACCATTCGTATTCAGGGGTATACAACCGCATCAGGTTTTATATCCACAAGCTGGGGTCAATCGTTTGGTAATTTTATTTGGGATTGTCCATTCCAAACAGGGATCATCAACCTGAATGGTTTATTAAGCAATAGTATCCAGGGTTCGATGCAAATCGAGAGTACGGGTTCTTCTTTTCTACGCCTTTCGTCTGGAGAAACTTTCGGTTTAACCATTGGTGGTAATCTGGAAATACGAAATACCGCGAGGCTGCAACTTACGTTGAGCGGGAACGCAACCATACATGTCGGAGGTGATTTTAATTTTGAATCAACCGCTAGCGGAGGTTCGGAAACAAACACTACGGGCCAGGGAATAATTGATGTACAGGGAAATTTTTGGATGGACGCATCGGGTGGATTGTTAAGTCTGGGAAGCGGAGGTAGTGGAGGTTTAGGAACACTTCGAGTCGCGGATAATTTCTCACTGATCAA
>JBGTGG010000468.1:0-2569 GCA_041746855.1 Cyclobacteriaceae bacterium
GTAAGTTCAACAAAAATAAGAACGGCACTTGAACAAGGTGACGTAGCCATTGCGCATCATTTACTGGGGCATCATTATTCCTTAACAGGTCGCGTAATTAAAGGCGATAAACTGGGAAGATTAATTGGATTTCCTACTGCCAATTTAGATGTCGATTCACATTACAAGCTCGTACCGAAAGATGGCATTTATGCGGTTACTGCTTTGCACGGAAACGAGAAGTATGGCGGCATGCTGTACATTGGCAACCGGCCTACCGTGAATGGTACCCATCGCAACATCGAAGTGAATATATTCGATTTTGAAAAAGATGTGTATGGCGAATCGCTTACAATCCATTTTCACCAACTGATCCGTGGCGATTCAAAGTATGAGGATTTGGAAGCGTTGAAAAAACAACTCCATATAGATAAAGAATCAACATTAAAAATCCTGTTTTCGACAGGCTCAAACTGACAACCTACTGTCAGGCTGAGCTTGTCGAAGCTGAGGTTACAGGCCTGCCTTTGTCAAAGTGGCTCTACGCAGGCAGGCTCAACCTAACAACTAACTTTAGAATTATGAGTACACCAACTCTATTATGGGAACCATCAGAAACGTTTGTCAGCGACTCAAACTTGTCGCACTATATGCAGTGGATGAAGGAAAACAAAAATATTTCCTTTGGTGAATATGAATCCTTGTGGAGCTGGTCAACCGAGAATATAAAAGAGTTTTGGGAAAGTATCTGGGAGTATTTCGAAATCCAATTTGATGGAGGCTATACCACTGTAACTTCAGGAAAAAAAATGCCTTTCATCAAATGGTTTGAAGGTACGCGTTTAAATTATGCAGAACACATTTTCAGAAATGCAACGCCTCACCGTCCGGCAATAGTTTTCAAATCAGAAGAGTCACCGTTACTAGAAATCAGTTGGGATACATTAAAGAAAAAGGTCGCTTCCCTACAACATTATTTCATTGAGCAAGGCATACAACCCGGTGATTGTATCGTGGGTTATCTGCCGTGCACACCGGATGCTACTATTGCCTTTCTCGCAGCGAATTCACTCGGTGCCATCTGGTCAAGTTGTTCTCCTGATTTCGGAACGCAATCGGTGATCGAACGCTTTGAACAAATTAAGCCTAAAATTTTAATTGCCGTGGATCACTATCAATACAATGGAAAAGTATTTGACAAGGCTGAAGTAATCGAGGCGCTTATAAAAGGAATTCCTTCCCTTCAAAAAATTATTGTGATTGGTGACTCCGGTAAAAAAAATAATCATGTTGATTGGAATGATATAACTGCGAAATCAAACCATGTATTAAAATTTGAACGTGTTCCTTTTAATCATCCTATTTGGGTGCTCTATTCCTCGGGAACAACCGGACTTCCCAAAGCCATCACCCATTCGCATGGCGGAATACTT
The DNA here is from genome assembly GCA_041746855.1 of Cyclobacteriaceae bacterium. GTDB lineage: Bacteria > Bacteroidota > Bacteroidia > Cytophagales > Cyclobacteriaceae > JBGTGG01. Next base: position 1,413 of record JBGTGG010000468.1, read on the forward strand.
TTAGAGCAATTAAAATACGGAACCTTCCACAACGACATCAAACCTGGTGAGCGATGCTTTTGGTATACCACTACCGGTTGGATGATGTGGAATTATATCCAGGGAAGCTTACTGGCAGGCAGTACGTTGGTATTGTACGATGGAAGCCCGGCCTATCCTTCTATGGAGGCCATGTGGTCGTTCATTGAAGAAGCGAAGATCAATCACTTTGGCACCAGCGCAGGATTTATTCTTGCCAACATGAAAGAAGGTGTAGATGCAAAGAAGTTTGACCTCTCCCCGCTTCGCTCTCTTAGTTCTACCGGAAGCACACTTCCCCCGGAAGGGTTTGAATGGATTTATAAAAATGTTAAATCAGATTTATGGCTGGCTTCCATGAGTGGTGGCACCGATGTGTGTAGCGCTTTTGTTGGTGGGAATCCAATATGGCCTGTATTTGCAGGTGAAATACAGTGCAGGGCATTGGGATGCAAGCTGGAAGCATTTAGTGAAGAAGGAAAACCTTTGCTGGGTGAAGTTGGTGAAATGGTGATCACCAAACCACTTCCTTCCATGCCCATTTATTTCTGGAATGACGAAAATCATACACGGTATCTCGAAAGTTATTTTGAAATGTATCCGGGTATCTGGCGCCATGGCGACTGGACGGAAATCACACCCAGAAGTGGCGTAATAATTTATGGACGATCCGATGCAACCTTAAACCGCGGTGGCATTCGGATTGGCACCAGTGAAATTTATCGGGCAGTTGATAAGATCACTGAAGTGAAAGACAGTATGATTATCTGCATCGAAAAAGAAGGTGGAAATTTTTGGATGCCGTTGTTTGTGGTGATGCAACCGGGCACTGAATTAACGGAAGCAATTATCAAAAACATCAACCAAACCATTCGAAACGATTATAGTCCGCGGCATTTGCCCGATACGATTTTAGAAGTAAAAGATTTACCCTATACGATTAGCGGAAAGAAAACTGAAACCCCCGTGAAGAAAGTGTTGATGGGGCTTGATCCAAGAAAAGTAGTGAACAAAGGGGCACTAAAAAATCCTGAATCGATGGAATATTTTATAGAACTTGCAAACAAAAAATGATTATGAGGAAGACGGAAATCAATTTCAAAATAGAACTGGACGAAAACAACAATCCGGAAAAAATC